>NZ_VMMY01000014.1:141743-141869 GCF_013277455.1 Streptococcus sp. 5346 | reverse complement strand
TTGTTGAGGCAGATTCAGACGCCGATTGACTTGCGCTGGTTGAAGCTGACTCAGAGGCTGACTGGCTTGCGCTGGTTGAAGCACTTGTTGAGGCAGATTCTGATGCTGACTGACTTGCGCTCGTTG
>NZ_VMMY01000014.1:0-141582 GCF_013277455.1 Streptococcus sp. 5346 | reverse complement strand
CTGATTGACTCGCGCTTGTCGATGCTGATTCTGATGCTGATTGACTTGCGCTTATTGAGACAGACTCAGAGGCTGATTGACTTGCACTTGTTGAAGCGGACTCAGAGGCTGATTGACTTGCCGATTCTGACGCCGACATCGACTCTGACGCCGATTGGGATTCCGACAATGATTGGGATGAACTTGCCGAAGCAGAGAACGATGTGCTAGCACTTTCAGACGTTGATCTAGATGTTACAACACTCTCAGAGGTTGAGCGTGAGGTGATCACACTCTCAGATGTTGATCTAGACGTTATAACACTTGTTGAAATTGATGTTGATGATACAACACTTGTTGATAAGGATGTACTATACTGCTCATTTGATAACTCAACTTTTAGAGGTTCTTTCGTACCATCCGTATACACAACAGTCACTGAACCATCCGCCGCAACATCAATTCTACTAATTGGTAGACCTGCGTTCTTCGTGCTTACTGCTTCTCGAATCCTTCTTTGATCTTCTGGAGAAGGATTCGTTTTGTTTGTTACCTGAATCGTATCAGGTTTGGCTGGATCATACTTTTCACTCAATGGAGCTTGACGGATACCATAGGACACTCGTGTTTCATTCTCAGAGAAATCTTTCACACGAACATAACGTGTCCATTCATTATCACTTGCCTTGCTACCATCCCCGTCTGGTCTATATTGTTTATTTGAATTATAAACAGCATCCGTAATGACTTGTCTATTTTGAGGATGATCATCACTTGCAGGGAAATTTCCACCAGTACCACCTGGTACGGCACTACCACCACTATGAACATCTGTCCCTATAAGGGAAGTCGTTGTTGGATTTCCATTACCATTGTTATCATTCCAAGCCTCAATATTTCTAACCTTACCGCTATTGTCAGTAGTTACTACCATCACACGGAATTTATCACCAGCATAGATTTTGCTCTTGCCGTCTGAATACTTAGGTGCTTCTACCCATGTATCAGTCTTAGGATTATAAACTTCTACCCTAACCGTAACATTTGGCAATTCATTTTCTTTAGTAATTGTTTTAGTCGTTGTTTCTGATTCTAACGGGTTAGTTTGGCTCGACGTTGGATTTGGAAGAGCTTGTTTAATCGTTACTCTACCCGTTGGAAGCAAGCCGTTATTAGCATTGTAACCTGCTGCAAGGTCTCTTGGCTCGAAGGTCAATCTTGTATCGTTAGGACCAGCTGTCTTAGTAAAGGTCTGAGTGCCGATTGTCAAGGTAACTGTCGCACCTGGTGTAACATTAGTTACCTCAATACTACGATTTGGCAAACCACCTTTTTCAGTCAATTGATCATCTGCGATTTGTGGCGCCTGCGGTTTAATGACAATGTCAAAACTCTTATCTTCAGCTACATCCCCTGCGGCATCACTGGTCTTATAAGTAACAGTATAAACACCAGGATCGGTTAAGTTGCCTGTAATTTTAGCAGTGGTTCCTTTTTTGACAACTTCTACTGTAAGGTTTTCATTTGCTTTTTTACCAACCGTCGCACCTGGAACTGTTGTATTCAAGTCTTCTTGGTCACTAACCGTAACAAGATTCTTTAAATCGTCCTGAGTTACAGGCGTACCTGCAACATACACCTTGTTTTCTGAACCTGTATTTGCAGTAATAGCAGGTTTTTCATTGATAGCATCTGCTTTCACCCAATTCTTAGCTGCTGGTGGCTCTTGTCTTCCATCTGCATATTTAACCAACAACTGAACCTTATCCGTACCTTTCTGAATACGGTACGGTGGATTAGTTGGGTCATTGACGCTAATAGTCAATTCTTTCTTAGTTGGGTCTCCAGCTACCGCTGTCTCAACAGCCGTAACCTTCCCTGCGAAAACTCCTGCTACATTCCATGTTCCATTTGGTTGTTTTTGAAGAGCAAGATCCTGATTCCCATTTAAGCGAACATAAGCTAAACCAGCATCATGCGGAATTTGAACAACCACATCTTTTGCCGAAGCAACACTATTGCTTTTATCACCTGTTTTTGGTGTTTTAGCAACCCTTGATGGCTGGATTGTATAATCTCCAAGAGTGACTGCTTTACTTGCAATATCACTTTTAAGTCCATTAACAGTTTGAGTAACCTCAATCCCTTTGGCTTTACTGTCACCACGTTGAAGATTTTGATATTCAGACTGAGTCAATACTTCATTAGGTCCAAGATTTAAAGTCCATGTTGTACCATTTACAGTCGCAGCTTTTTTCGTACCATCTTGAAGCGTTACCTCTACCGTTGCACCTGGTGCATTCGTACCTGTGATAACACGATCTGTCGAAGTTAACTTATCTCCATAAACTGCTTGATTTGCAGGATTGATTGTAGGAGCCTGCGGTTTTACTTTTGGATCTACAGTATTCTGCGTACCATCCTTATAAGTAATGGTTACAGTACCGTTTTCAGCGATGGTATAACCACTGATACGATTGGTTGTTTGTGGATTAGCTGTCTTAACAGCTTCAAGAATCTTATCACGATCTGGCTTTGTCAAGGAGTTTGGATTTGCAACTGGGACCGCATCTTTTGGTTGTTCCCCTCGGAATTTATCCTTCAACTGACCCTGCTGAAGTATGAGATTGTTCCCTTGAGACCAATTTCCAGAAGGATCTCTAACTATAATCGAACGTTTCACCCTAGTGTCAGGAACATATCTCAAATCTGAGTTAATTAGACCTTGATTCTCACCAGTATCAATGGTATAAGGATTAGTCTCCGTGGCTGTAGTAGAAACATTATTGATATTGTTTAGAATTGCAGTTCCCCAACTATCATCAAGTATATTACCACTGGTAATAGTAGTGTGACCATTGCTGTCACCTATTTTCACTTCAGTTTTGTCAATCTTTCCACTGTTATCACTAAATTTAGTAATAAAGCGCAGTCGATCACCTGAATAGAAAGTATATACGTCGAAAACACCATCTCTCGTGGATGGAACTGTTTCCCATTTGCCAGTTTTATCGTTTTTAACTTGTACAGTTGTCGTAGCAACAGGTCTAACTGTTTCTCTAGTGATAGTTTTAGTCGTTGTTGCTGAGTGGAGTGTTTCTGCTTGGTTTGTTACAGGATTAGTAAATGCCTTACTTTGTTTAACCGTTACATCTCCTACTGGAAGCAAACCGTTACTATCCGCTAATTCACTCGCTCCAATTGTTAGACTTGTCGCATTATTTTCTACTGTCTTCGTTACAGTCTTACTTCCAAGCGTCAAGGTCACTGTCGCACCTGGTGTCACATTAGTGACTGTAATACCACGATTTGGTAGTCCACCTGTATTCGTCACCTGATCAGCTGCAATCTGTGGTGCCTGTGGATTAACCTTAATCGTTACAGAAACTAGCTTACTGTTACGTCCTGTATCAGTTTGATCAGTAGAGCCTTTTGGTAATGTTACCCTAACTTTTTTAGTTACAAAACCTGGAGTAGAAATATCAGAGTCACTTATCGGCGTTTCCCATGCAAAGTCTGTTCCAGTTGGTACTGTTGGGGTATTTGTTGCATTTGTAACTGCTTGACCTGGGGTAGTTTTGATTGCCGATAGCGGAGCCATATTCCCCACTGTTGTTTCATAAGTTTGCTTCGCAACAGGATCTACTACGGTATAAGTAAAGCTTGTTTGACTTGTCAAAGCGGGATTAGTAGACGATACAGTTCCAAAGCGACCATTTGGATAGGTGGCTACTACACGATATTCTGTTCGATGCGCTGTATTGTTATTCCAAACTGCGCTAAAGTCTGGTGTAGCATCCGCTGTTTTCTGTAGTGTACCTGTACCATTTAAGGTTCCATTTAATTTATATTCATAACGCCACTTCGTATTTTGCGGAAGTTCACTGGAATTTGTATACAGATATGTATTCCCACCAATGTTATTAGCCCAGCCACCTCCACTAGTTTTACCACCACCGTCATCTTTGAAGGCATAGAACTGCCCTGTTACTCCATTTTTGGTAATAGTATCAATTTTCTTATAAACCGTATAATTATAGTCAAAATCTTTAGTAATTCCTGAGCTAGTGACAGTTAGGACAGCTTTCTTGTCACCCACACTACTAAAATCTGGTCTCGTTTTCCACGCGACAGTGACAGTTGACGGAACTGCAGCCCCATTACTATTGGTGATAAACTCACTTGCAGTTAGTTGGCTAGGATTTTCCCCTTGGACAGCATAAAAGCGTTCTGATTTCGTTCTATAGGGCATTTTTGCCGTGCCAGTAGAGGTAGCTCCCTCTGAGTTAAAGTTATAGGCAGTTGCAGTGACTTGACTTTCATCTTTAACTGTCGGCTCTGATATAGTAACCGCACCTGTATTCTTATCTAAAGTCACTCCAGCAGGAAGAGGTTCTGGGTTATCCCAAGTGTTCCCACTCTTCTTGAGAGAAATCGATGTAGGTGTCGTGCTAGATGTAGGAGTGTAGGAGATGGTTATGCTGTCACTTTCTCCTTTAGGCGTAACCGTCACGCTACCATCAGAAGGAGCTTGAATTTCAGGTACTGTTGGTCTAGCTGCTATGTCTACATTTTCAAAGAATACTTCGGAAATATCCCTCGAGTCACCACCCTCGTTATCCTTGTAAGTGACCACGAGTGATTTGCTCAATCCAACTTTTCCTGATGTGATACTAGCTGTACTCGCAGTGAAACCATTGTACTCCAAAACTTTGGTACGTTCAGCAGTACTCAAGGTTTTACCCAGCTTGCTTGCAGGCATATCACTCGGTAGAGGTAGGTAAACGGTATTACCATTGACTGTTGCTTTAACAGCCATGTTTTCTCCTACACCCGTACCAAAGGTAGTTCCTCCACCAAGCCATTCGACACTTTTCACATTTAAGTTTGAGGCACTAGTAGCTGTCCCTGAAACCGTTGCCGGAGGGATAACATCCCCCCCCACCAGGTCCTCCATTCAATGCATCTTTATATTCTTGCATATCATCTGGATTAGTTAGATTAGAAATCGTACTAGAAGAATTGGTGAATCCCGATATCATAGAAGCTGCACTAGGAACTGTACTTCCCTTATGAATCCATTGGTTCAACACATTTGTATTGATAGTCGGTTGATAAACATCCGATTGAGTGATAACACGAAATGGCAATTCATAAGTTCCACCACCATTACCTGGGATTGTAACCGTCAGCTTATGATTTCCTTTTGAAAATTTTAAGTATCCATATCCTCTTTCAGCACCTCTAGTATTACCTAACCAGTTCAACAATGAACTGTTAACGTCTGTTCCATCTACCTTGAAAGTAACCCCATTAGGTATTTCCTGAACTTTCTGTCCAGTGACCTTATCATACACGTCCGCAATACCTGAAAGATTTCCTATATTATTTACTCCACCCCATTTATAAAAGGTAGATGCTTTCCCAGGTTTTAATTCAATTCTATAACGGTCTTGTGTACCGACCATTTGGAGGTAGTTTCTATGACGTGAATTTTCCAGGGAACGGAATCCAGCCATATAATAGTCTTTAGTATTTTCTGGACTTTCTGTCGTATAGGTGATTCTATACCCTTCGTAACGGGCACTTCCTTTAGGGTGAAGGGCATAGACATTGGCAGTAGCGTCTTCAATACTTTCGAAAGCAAAATCCCCTTCTTTTTTCACTCTTTCGGTGATTTGGTCTGTTTGGTAAAAGGCCTCTGGATTATTAAAGGCAAAGTCTCGCAAACTTGTTAGACTTCCTCTACCAACCCCACTTGGACCCACACCAGCTACATTTTCATAGTAAGCTCCACCTTGGTTATTCTGAGCATTCCCGATTGCAGGCAAGAGGTCACCACTTTTTGAATTGTTACAAAAAGCATTATCTCCAGTACCTTCTCCCAGAGTTTTCCACGCTCCATTCCCACCGAATTTTTGCTCCACTTTCATATTGGTGATTCGATGCCCTTTTGGAACAGTAAAGTAGAAAAATGGGTTATCATGCGGTTGTCCACCGTCGTTAAAGAGAACCTCCCAACGAGTCGTTGTTCCAGTCCGTACAGCCTTCATATAGACCTGTGAAGCAATCTCTCTAACCTCAACACGTGTCGCAATATTAGCTTTTTGAGGCGCTCTTCCATTCCCTTGACGTCCCTCAGTGGCATAGATGTAGGTTCCTTCTCTATAGCCATATTTTGCATTTGGTCCTGCTGGACCAGCCTGATCTCTAGCATCAGCTTTCGTTACAACATAACCAACTGTCGCTGTACTGAAACCATATCTTGCATTGTTAGGATTATTTTCAGGCGCCTCTCTAAAACTAGAACCTCTCTCCATCGCTTTACCATTTAAGGCGCTACGTTGCCCATTGTTGGCACGAAGGACGGCATTGATGATTGAGTTTTGTGCAGACGTTGCTTGCTTGATGACATCTGTCAAGTCAGCATTTGGAGTCTTTAGCGCTTCCTCAATAGCTGTTACAGCCGCATTGACCTTAGCAACGGCTTCGTTTGTATTTGGCAAGCCGATAGACTTCGCTAGGTACTCACCCATAGTGGCTGAGATTTTAGACAGACGTTTGCGGTCTTCTTGAGCTTTCTTGTCATTCTCGGCAGTTACCGTAGTCGCCACAGCAGCTGTTATAGTCGTGTCTCTAAGAGCTGTAGAACTAACTGTCAAACTACTTAATTTCGTATCAATAGTTGCTAAAGAGTTCAGACTGTTCTCAATAATAAGTGATAATTCGGACGCATTTCCAGTAGCAGATGTACTTACTTGACTTGCTTGACTCGTTTGCGCAGTTTCATCAACTTCTTTCAAACTAGCAACTGACTCTTCCGCTGCAGTTGACAAACTCGTCTTACTAGCCACACTTCCATTAACTGGAGCTTGTGAGGCTAGACCATTCCCCAAGATAGAAGCAATCACATTGCCAGAACCTAGTCCAGATTCGCTGATAGCCTTACTTGCAGATAGACTTGTCTCCAAACTAGCTTTAGCCGACTCCGATTCTTTAAGACTTTTACTAGCCGTTTCCGAAACGTGGATACTCTCGCTAACAGATGCAGATAGACTGACTTCATGTGAATCTGATTGTGAATTTGTAATAACAGATTCACTCCCTAACTCACTCTTATTTCCTAAAACTGCAGACCCTACAGTCGCCAAGGCATCAGCGGTATTTACCTCCTTTTCAAGAGCTTGTGTAGTCTCCTCCGCATAGACATGCGTAGTAGTCGCAAGACCACCCCCGAGTACCGTCCCTGCTGCGGCTATCCCTTTCAGGATATCCAATCCAGTCAGTGTATTTGCTGATTGCTCTTCGATTACTTCAGTTGTTACCTGAGCAGCGTCTACACCACCACGCAAGACTTTAAAGAGTCCAAACTGAGAGGTCGAGGCACGCAACCAATGCTTACCCGACTTGATCAACTTGAAACGGGTCACACGATCCGTCTCTCTATATTCACCTTCTTGGCGTCTAAAAAACATTTTGAAATTTCCTTTCAAACATTATTTTTATTTATAGATATAAATAAACTACTACTCTACATTATATAAAAAGAATCACCAAATAGCAATAGCTTTGAAAGTATTTTTACCTAAAAAAAAAAGCAATTTACTATTTTATATATATTATGAGATAAGATTTTTATAAAGACACGCAAATGAGTGTAACTCAGCTCATTTTTGGTTTATATTCCTGTTTTTATACATGATTATTCTATGGTTTTTCTCAAGACAAACCAAAAATTTTTCAAGTGCTTGAATTCAAAAAACAAAACCCTTATACAAAGGCATTTTTCTTGTCAGGATATCCTTTTTAATTTATAAACATAGTTTATATGTTAATTTATTTCTTCGTGATATAAAAGTGTAACAGTGTGCTCATCACCCATGATGTATCTTGAAAGGAGCAATCAAAATCCAACTGGTGCATTCATATGTATAATTAGAGATCTAAAATTGAGTGTTCACCCTACCTCATTCGTGGGCTCAAGGTTTTATGAATCGCGTTATACTATTGTAGATTCAATTCACTATAATAGCTAAAAGTAGCCCGAATGGTCTAATCACCTTGTTCTCTTCCTATCCAATCTACTCTAACTTTTACCTGCTCTTTAATTTTCATCGAACATAAAAACAAAGGATAGCCCCCTCTTGTTTCAAGTGATTTGCTATCCTTTTTAGTTATTTTCATATCGTGTAACACTTACAGATTTCTCACTGATGTCCTTTCAGCAGTGCTTCAAACTCAGCTACTGACATACCTAATTGTTCACTCGCAACCTCAACGGTTAAAAGATGTTGTCGCACCATATCTAGGAAGGCAAAAAGTTTCCCTTCTTCCCTTCCTTCAACTTTCCCACGCTCAAGTCCCTGTTCAACGCCTTCTGCTCGTCCTTGTTCACGACCCTCTGCACGACCACGTTCTAAGCCTTTTTCTTCAGCTTGTTCCAAGGCATAATCCTGAGCCAATAACGCTTGTTCTTCGCGCATACGTAGTTGACTAAACATCTTCCTGTCCTCCTCGGACCAGCTCTTGTAGTCCAGCAGTTGGTCTGCTTGGCTGATGGCTCGCTCGGGTTGCTGGGTAAAGGGTTTATTCCCGAAAAACTCCAACCACGGCTTGCGAACACTATCCTTGCTGGTTTCTCTGTATTTTTTAGGTCTTATTTATGATGGTCTTTCAGCAACGCTTCAAACTCCGCTACTGACATGCCTAATTGTTCACTCGCAAATTCAGAGGTTAAAACATGTTGGCGAACCATGTCTAAGAAGGCAAAAAGTTTTCCACGTTCAAGTCCTTGTTCAAGACCTTGTTCAAGACCTTGTTCAAGACCTTCAGCCCTAGCAGTTTCCAAGGCATAGTCCTGTGCTAACAAGGCTTGTTCTTCGCGCATACGTAGTTGACTAAACATTTTCCTGTCCTCCTCGGACCAGCTCTTGTAGTCCAGCAGTTGATCTGCTTGGCTGATGGCTCGCTCAGGTTCTTGGGTAAAGGGCTTATTCCCGAAAAACTCCAACCACGGCTTGCGAACCTCGTCTTTGCTGGTTTCTCTGTACTTTCTTAATTCCAAGAATGCCATCTTAACCAGATGGTTTTCCTGTCCATTGTTTGTAATTGTTAAAACCTCACCTGTCGTGTCCTCGCGCATACTAAAACTATGAAAAGCTTGATCATCTTGGAAGTAGTTACTATCTACAATTGCGATAGCGTATACTGGTGCGATGTGTTTGTAACTTTGATGAGTATTGCCCTCTTGCTGGCGAATTTTTTCTAGGTTTTGATTGACCTGACTACATAGATAAGCCCACAAACGATTAATGAAAAAATTCTGATGATGGACTTGTATTTCGATGATAACTTGTGTGCCGTTGTCCAACTCCGCCAAGACATCTATGCTAGTATAGAAATCCTGGGCCGAGTACGGCAGGGAAGGCAAGACGTGAATATTGCTCCCTTCCAAAAGGGTTACATTTTTGGCTGGTAAATCCAACATATCACGAATAAATTGACAAGTGATTTCTGGATTGCTAAAGATTTTCTTAGCAACCAAGTCATTGGTTGGGCTGATGCCCGGATGACGTAATGTCATACTTTCTCTCCTTTCATTATACCATAGTTTTAAATCTAGGTTTGATGGTTCTATCTATTTATTCGGAAAAGAAATTAAAAAGCCAAACTAAAAATCAATTTATTTTAACATCTCTGAACTTGCTCTCAAAAAATGTCATCTACAAGGATGACGATTCTTAAAACTCTAACAAGTTACATCCTGCAAAAATCAACACAACGAACAAATCGTATCTGGTCTTACATAAGCCTTGGAGCATACGTTTCAACATGGAACTTTTTACTACAACTTGTCCTAAAATAACGGTTTACACAAGTATTTTTCCTAATGGATTGTCTAGATAAGGAAGCATAGTAACTATTAACCTCCATCCAGGTCAAAATAAGCACTTTTCTACAGCAACTCAGGAAGTCACCTAGCTAGGCTTACTTTCTGACGTTTACAACAAAAAGCCCACAATGTAATGTAACATTCATGGACTTTTTAGTATGTATTCAGACAAACCACCACAGCGGTTATCAATTTTTACACTACAACACGGAGTTTGGCAAATCGATTCTATTGCCAAACGTAGTTAGTAAAGCAGTTAGCTAGGCCACTCACTACCAGTTACGACGTAAAGTTTTACGAATCGATATTATTCGTAAAACTTTACTAGTGGAGCGCCTAGCCAAGTTCCATAGAAACTTGGCGTTAGTTACTTAGATTGTTATACAATCAAGTAACTTTGGCGATCTACATCTTCTCCTCTAACTCTACGTCTGGATACTTGTCCGCAAACCAACGGAGGGCAAAGTCATTTTCAAAGAGGAAGACTGGTTGGTCAAAACGGTCTTTGGCCAAGATATTGCGGCTTGATGACATCCGTTCATCCAAGTCCTCAGGCTTGATCCAACGAACAGTCTTTTTACCCATTGGGCTCATGACTACTTCTGCATTGTACTCGCCTTCCATGCGGTGTTTAAAGACTTCAAACTGGAGTTGACCAACAGCGCCTAGCATGTACTCACCTGTTTGGTAATTCTTATAAAGCTGAACGGCTCCTTCTTGCACTAGTTGCTCAATCCCCTTGTGGAAGGATTTTTGCTTCATGACATTCTTAGCAGAAACTTTCATGAAAATCTCAGGAGTAAAGGTTGGCAGGGGTTCAAATTCAAACTTGTTTTTCCCAACTGTCAAAGTGTCACCTACTTGATAGGTACCTGTATCGTAAACCCCGATGATATCACCTGCCACAGCATTAGTCACATTCTCACGACTTTCTGCCATAAACTGAGTCACATTAGACAGTTTGGCACCCTTACCAGTACGAGGCAGATTGACACTCATGCCACGCTCAAATTCACCTGATACGATGCGGACAAAGGCAATACGGTCACGGTGACGAGAGTCCATGTTGGCTTGGATTTTAAAGACAAAGCCTGAGAAATCCTTGTCATAAGGATCCACAATTTCACCATCTGTTTTTTTGTGTCCATGTGGTTCTGGAGCAAATTTGAGGAATGTTTCAAGGAAGGTCTGAACGCCAAAGTTAGTAAGGGCTGAACCGAAGAAGACAGGTGTCAATTCTCCAGCTAGAATAGCTTCCTCTGAGAATTCATTTCCAGCTTCATTTAAAAGTTCAATATCATCCTTGACTTGCTCGTAGAAAGGATTGTTACCAAAAAGCTTGTCCCCATCTTCAAGACTAGCAAAACGCTCATCCCCTTTATAGAGCTCCAAGCGTTGGTTATAGAGGTCATACAATCCTTCGAAGGCTTTCCCCATCCCGATTGGCCAGTTCATCGGGTAGCTAGCAATGCCCAAGACTTCTTCCAACTCTTGCAAGAGGTCTAGTGGCTCACGTCCGTCACGGTCCAACTTATTCATAAAGGTAAAGACCGGAATTCCACGGTGTTTGACAACTTCAAACAATTTCTTGGTTTGAGCCTCGATACCCTTGGCAGAGTCCACAACCATAACCGCAGCATCCACCGCCATCAAGGTACGATAGGTATCTTCTGAAAAGTCCTCGTGCCCTGGGGTGTCTAGGATGTTGACGCGCTTGCCATCGTAGTCAAACTGCATAACAGATGAAGTCACCGAAATCCCACGTTGCTTCTCGATATCCATCCAGTCAGACTTGGCAAAAGTCCCTGTTTTCTTTCCTTTTACGGTACCAGCTTCACGAATCTCGCCCCCAAAGTAGAGCAACTGCTCAGTGATGGTTGTTTTCCCCGCGTCCGGGTGGGAGATAATGGCAAAAGTACGACGTTTCTTAATTTCTTCTTGAATATTCATAAGTTCTCTTTCTTTGATTCTCTATTTTTCTTGTTTCGATAGCTAAGAATGATTTTTACATTGGATTTTACCATTCCTTTCAACACTCCATTATATCGGATTTTAGCATTTTTTTCAATTTCTATTTTATATTGAATAAAAGCTTTCCCTTGTAGTCAAATAGATAGAAAACAGTGACAATTCTAGCAAAAATGATATAATAAAACAAAAAGGAGATATAATCATGTTCAAAGAATTTGGTGTAACTAATTTAGAAGTGACAAAAGATGATATTTACAAGAATCCAAATAACCCTATTTTGCGCATGTATGATGACGATGAATTAATTGGAACCTTTAGTATTCTAACTGGAGAAGTATTGGAAAATTTGGACTTAGCAGACTATGACATTCGTTTTGCTCAAAAGCAAATTGAGTTGAATCGCGATAACTACCTTGAAACATGGAAGGATTACGTGGGACTACTACATGCCTAAATATTCTTTCTTAAAGTATGGTATTGAAATTCGTCCTAACGAACATAACCATAAAGGTCAAAAAGCACATATTCACATTTATATCCACGGAGAAGAGGTCGGCTCAATGTTTCTGAACGGTGAACTGAGAGATGGTAAATTAAAGGCAAAAGACCTAAAAATAATCAGGCAATATGTTTTAGAAAATGCAGATGAACTTCAGGCTTTATGGAATGAATACCAAAAGAGTGCATATTAAAATCAAAGAATCTTAGTTTGCTAATGTACAATAAACAAAAACTATCTAGCAATTTTAATGCCTACTACTCAGTTTCTACTCAACTTATCCAAATACTAGGAAGCCTAATTCCCCTTGCAATTTTTCAAATAAATGTTACAATAAATGTAGAAAAAGGTGTTGCGACAACAACACCCCACAGAGCTGTTTAAGACGGTGGCTGTAATTACATAACTAAAAAATAGCTCGTTAACTCACCAAAGTTAGGACGGCTATTTTTTTGTCTATTTTAAAAACCTCTTTCTCGACTTGCCAGATGTCTTTTTTCACCTTTCCCTCCCTTATTTATAGGAAAATATGGTAAAATAGAACAGACTAAAAATCATCATTTCACGAAAGGATGCAAGATGAAAATTACGCAAGAAGAGGTAACACACGTTGCCAATCTTTCAAAATTAAGATTCTCTGAAGAAGAAACTGCTGCCTTTGCGACTACCTTGTCTAAAATTGTTGACATGATTGAATTGTTGGGCGAAGTTGACACAACTGGTATCGCACCTACTACGACCATGGCCGACCGCAAGACTGTACTCCGACCTGATGTGGCCGCAGAAGGAACAGACCGTGATCGCTTGTTTAAAAACGTACCTGAAAAAGACAACTACTATATCAAGGTACCAGCTATCCTAGACGATGGAGGAGATGCCTAATGACTTTTAACAATAAAACCATTGAAGACTTGCACAATCTCCTTGTTTCTAAGGAAATTTCTGCAACTGAATTAACCCAAGCAACGCTTGAAGATATCCAATCTCGCGAGACAGCTATCAACGCTTTTGTTACCATCGCTGAGGAGCAAGCTCTTGCTCAAGCTAAGGCCATTGATGAAGCTGGAATTGATGCTGATAATGTCCTTTCAGGAATTCCACTAGCTGTTAAGGATAACATCTCTACTGACGGTATTCTCACAACTGCTGCCTCAAAAATGCTCTACAACTATGAGCCTATCTTTGATGCGACAGCCGTTTCCAATGCAAAGGCTAAAGGCATGATTGTCGTTGGGAAAACCAACATGGACGAATTTGCTATGGGTGGTTCAGGTGAAACTTCACACTACGGAGCAACTAAAAATGCTTGGGACCAAAACAAGGTTCCTGGTGGCTCATCAAGTGGTTCTGCTGCAGCTGTAGCTTCTGGGCAAGTCCGCTTGTCACTTGGTTCTGATACTGGTGGTTCTATCCGCCAACCTGCTGCCTTCAACGGGATCGTTGGTCTCAAACCAACCTACGGAACAGTTTCACGTTTCGGTCTCATTGCCTTTGGTAGTTCATTAGACCAGATTGGACCTTTTGCTCCTACTGTTAAGGAAAATGCTCTCTTGCTCAACGCTATTGCCAGCGAAGATGCCAAAGACTCTACTTCTGCTCCTGTCCGCATCGCCGACTTTACTTCAAAAATCGGCCAAGACATCAAGGGCATGAAAATTGCTTTGCCTAAGGAATACCTCGGTGAAGGAATTGACCCAGAGGTTAAGGAAACCATTCTGAATGCCGCTAAACACTTTGAAAAACTTGGTGCTATCGTCGAAGAAGTCAGCCTGCCTCACTCTAAATACGGTGTTGCCGTTTACTACATCATCGCTTCATCAGAAGCTTCTTCAAACTTGCAACGCTTTGATGGTATCCGTTATGGCTACCGTGCAGAAGATGCAACTAATCTTGATGAAATCTATGTAAACAGCCGTAGCCAAGGTTTTGGTGAAGAGGTTAAACGCCGTATCATGCTTGGTACATTCAGTCTTTCATCAGGTTACTACGATGCTTACTACAAGAAGGCCGGTCAGGTCCGTACCCTCATCATCCAAGATTTCGAAAAAGTCTTTGCGGATTATGACTTGATTTTGGGACCAACTGCTCCTAGTGTTGCTTATGACTTGGACTCACTCAACCATGACCCAGTTGCCATGTACTTGGCTGACCTTTTGACCATCCCAGTCAACTTGGCAGGTCTTCCAGGGATTTCGATTCCTGCTGGATTCTCTCAAGGACTACCTGTCGGTCTACAACTGATTGGTCCTAAGTACTCTGAGGAAACCATTTACCAAGCTGCTGCTGCTTTTGAGGCGACAACAGACTACCACAAACAACAACCCGTGATTTTTGGAGGTGACAACTAATGAACTTTGAAACAGTCATTGGACTTGAAGTCCACGTAGAGCTCAACACCAATTCAAAAATCTTCTCACCTACTTCTGCCCACTTTGGAAATGACCAAAATGCCAATACCAACGTGATTGACTGGTCTTTCCCAGGAGTTCTGCCAGTTCTCAATAAAGGTGTGGTCGATGCCGGTATCAAGGCAGCTCTTGCCCTCAACATGGACATCCACAAAAAAATGCACTTTGACCGCAAGAACTACTTCTACCCTGATAATCCCAAAGCCTACCAAATTTCTCAGTTTGATGAGCCAATCGGTTATAACGGTTGGATTGAAGTTGAGCTAGAAGACGGTACTACCAAGAAAATTGGTATCGAACGCGCCCACCTAGAGGAAGACGCTGGTAAAAACACCCACGGTACAGACGGCTACTCTTACGTTGACCTCAACCGCCAAGGGGTGCCCTTGATCGAGATCGTCTCTGAAGCCGACATGCGCTCACCAGAAGAAGCCTACGCTTATCTAACTGCCCTCAAGGAAGTTATCCAGTACGCTGGCATTTCTGACGTTAAGATGGAAGAAGGTTCTATGCGTGTGGATGCCAATATTTCTCTTCGCCCTTATGGTCAAGAAAAATTCGGTACCAAGACAGAGTTGAAGAACCTCAACTCCTTCTCAAACGTGCGTAAGGGTCTTGAATACGAAGTCCAACGTCAAGCTGAAATCCTTCGCTCAGGCGGACAAATCCGCCAAGAAACACGCCGTTACGATGAAGCCAACAAAGCAACCATCCTCATGCGTGTCAAGGAAGGCGCTGCAGACTACCGCTACTTCCCAGAACCAGACCTCCCACTCTTTGAAATCTCAGACGAGTGGATTGAGGAAATGCGTACTGAATTGCCAGAATTTCCAAAGGAACGCCGTGCACGCTACGTGGCTGAACTTGGCTTGTCAGACTACGATGCTAGCCAGTTGACTGCAAACAAAGTCACTTCTGATTTCTTTGAAAAAGCTGTTGCCCTCGGTGGCGATGCCAAACAGGTCTCTAACTGGCTCCAAGGGGAGGTTGCTCAATTCTTGAACGCCGAAGGCAAGACACTGGAACAAATCGAATTGACACCAGAAAACTTGGTTGAAATGATTGCCATCATCGAAGACGGCACTATCTCTTCTAAGATTGCCAAGAAAGTCTTTGTCCATCTAGCTAAAAATGGCGGTGGCGCGCGTGAATACGTGGAAAAAGCTGGCATGGTTCAAATCTCAGATCCAGAAATCTTGATCCCAATCATCCACCAAGTCTTTGCGGATAACGAAGCTGCTGTTGCCGACTTCAAGTCAGGCAAACGCAACGCAGACAAGGCCTTCACAGGCTTCCTCATGAAAGCAACCAAAGGCCAAGCCAACCCACAAGTTGCCCTTAAGCTTCTTGCCCAAGAATTAGCGAAGTTGAAAGAAGATGAATAACAGACTTTTTATATACTTTTTTCTATTTTAGAAAGAAGAAAAAATGAACAAATTTTTACGATTGCTATTTATTTTAGTCATCATCGCTATGCTAGGCGCTTCTATACTACAAATTTTCTTTCCATCATACATGGGAAGTCACTCCGGGTACGGAATCTCTACTGGTTGGCAACGAGAAATTGGAATATGGAACCTAGCTGTATTGATTCTTATTCTCGGTGTCAATATTAAGTACGATTGGTTCTATCTACGAATCGTGCTTTTCGCTCTCATCTTCGGTGGGATTGGAATAGGAACAAATCACTTAGTCAATTTTATGGAGTATCATTCTCCTATAAATGCTATCGGTGCTTTCGAAAATTACTTGCTAGCGACGGGGTGGATTGTAGGGTGGCTCATTGAACATCATTCCATAAAAAAGATAACTACTAGTAAATAACGACAAGTATATCTTAGATGATTTTTAAAGGTTATAATATAGTTTAATAATCATTCAAATTAAGAGATCTACCTTTTCAATAGCCTCAATGTCAATCAAGAACTCTTTAACGAACTTGCTAAACAAGATGCCAAGCCAACCCACAAGTTGCCCTTAAACTACTTGCACAGGAATTGGCGAAGTTGAAAGAAGATTAATATGTAAAAGAAACCAGCCCTAAGGTTGGTTTTTTCTCCCCTACCACCTCCCAATAACTATTTTGGCTTTATTTTCAGAAGATTTTATGGTAAAATGAAGAGTAATAATATTTATTAAAGAGGTAAAAACATGATTGAAGCAAGCAAATTGAAAGCTGGTATGACATTTGAAACTGCAGACGGAAAATTGATCCGCGTTTTGGAAGCTAGCCACCACAAACCAGGTAAAGGAAACACGATCATGCGTATGAAATTGCGTGATGTCCGTACTGGTTCTACTTTTGACACAAGCTACCGTCCAGAAGAAAAATTCGAACAAGCTATTATCGAAACTGTTCCAGCTCAATACTTGTACAAAATGGATGAAACTGCCTACTTCATGAACACTGAAACTTACGACCAATATGAAATTCCAGTCGTAAATGTTGAAAATGAATTGCTTTACATCCTTGAAAACTCTGATGTGAAAATCCAATTCTACGGAACTGAAGTAATCGGTGTAACTGTACCAACTACTGTTGAATTGACAGTTGCTGAAACACAACCATCTATCAAAGGTGCTACTGTTACAGGTTCTGGTAAACCAGCAACTATGGAAACTGGACTTGTTGTCAACGTTCCAGACTTCATCGAAGCTGGACAAAAATTGATCATCAACACTGCAGAAGGAACTTACGTTTCTCGTGCCTAATCTCTAGAAAGAGGTCATTCTATGGGAATTGAAGAACAATTTGGCGAAATCGTTATCGCTCCACGTGTACTTGAAAAAATCATTGCCATCGCAACTGCTAAAGTTGATGGTGTCCACTCATTTTCAAATAAATCCGTGTCTGATACCCTATCAAAACTCTCTCTTGGTCGCGGCGTCTACTTAAAAGAAAACAATGAAGAGCTAACTGCTGACATCTATCTCTACCTTGAGTACGGTGTGAAGGTACCAAAAGTTGCTCTTGCTATTCAAAAAGCAGTCAAAGATGCTGTCCGAGATATGGCTGATGTGGAACTTTCTGCTGTTAACATCCATGTTGCAGGAATCGTTCCAGATAAAACACCAAAACCTGAGTTGAAAGATCTATTTAACGAGGACTTCCTCAATGACTAGTCCATTATTAGAATCTAGACGCGAACTTCGAAAATGCGCTTTTCAAGCTCTTATGAGCCTTGAATTCGGTACAGATATAGAAACAGCTTGTCACTTTGCATATACACATGACCGTGAAGATGCAGATGTGCAAATCCCTGCCTTTCTTCTGAACTTGGTTTCTGGCGTTCAAGCTCAAAAAGACGAGTTGGATAAACAAATCAACCAGCACCTCAAGTCAGGCTGGACAGTTGAACGCTTGACCTTGGTCGAGAAAAACTTACTACGCTTGGGAATCTTTGAAATCACATCATTTGATACACCTCAGCTGGTAGCAGTCAATGAAGCCATTGAACTCGCTAAGAATTTTTCAGATCAAAAATCAGCCCGCTTTATCAACGGACTGCTTAGTCAATTTGTAACTGAAGGAAATGAATAATCGAAAAGGTGTTTGGTCTTCCAAGCACCTTTTGACTTTCCTCTCTTCACAGGGAAAGAACCACATAAAAACTAGAACTGACAGTCAGTTCTAGTTTTTGTATTAGTATTTTCTAAATCGTTGGTAACGCTCTTCCAACAACGCTTCTAGCGGTTTTTGTAAAAGTATAGCTAGCTCATCTTGGAGTTCTTTTTTGACATTCTTAATTAATTCTTTGCTAGAAAGTCCTGCTTCAGAAATCACCTTGTCCACCACGTCCATTTCTAGTAGCTCGTGTGATGTTATTTTCATCAGTTCTGCCGCTTCCATGGCACGACTGCCGTCCTTCCATAGAATGGAAGCAAAGCCTTCTGGACTGAGAATGGCATAGATAGAATTTTCCAGCATCCAGACACGGTCCGCAACGGCTAGAGCCAGAGCTCCACCTGAACCACCTTCACCTATAATGATGGCGATAATCGGAACTTTCAGGTCACTCATTTCCATGAGATTGCGAGCAATAGCTTCTCCCTGTCCACGTTCTTCCGCTCCCACACCAGGATAGGCACCTGCAGTATTGATAAAGGTCACAACTGGACGACCAAACTTTTCAGCCTGTTTCATCAAACGTAGGGCCTTGCGGTAGCCTTCTGGATGCGGTTGACCAAAATTCCGCTTGAGGTTATCTTGTAAACTCTTGCCTTTTTGGATACCAACCACTGTTACCGCTTGGTCTCCAAGCCAGCCAATACCACCAACAACTGCACCATCATCACGAAAAGAACGGTCACCGTGTAATTGGATAAATTCATCAAAAATGCCTGCAGCAAAGTCCAAAGTTGTCAAGCGACTCTGCTCACGCGCTTCTCTGACTATTTTTGCAATATTCATCTAGGACCCCCTCCGTGCAATCTGACTAGGCTAGCAATCGTATCTGGCAAGTCTCTTCTTTTAACAATAGCATCCACAAAACCATGTTCCAATAGGAATTCTGCCTTTTGGAACCCCTCTGGCAAGCTTTCACGAACCGTATTTTCAATCACACGACGCCCAGCAAAACCGACTAAACTCTGTGGTTCTGCTAGAATGATATCGCCTTCCATAGCGAAAGAAGCTGTCACACCACCTGTCGTTGGATCTGTCAAAATGGTCAGGTAAAAGAGACCAGCATTTGAATGGCGTTTAACTGCTGCAGAAATCTTGGCCATCTGCATGAGACTCATGATTCCTTCCTGCATACGAGCTCCACCAGAGGCTGTGAAGAGAACAACTGGCAATTGTTCGACAGTCGCATACTCAAACAAACGAGTGATTTTCTCCCCTACAACTGTACCCATAGAAGCCATGATAAAGTTGGAATCCATAATCCCAAGAGCCACAGTCTGACCTTTAATAAGAGCAGTTCCTGTGACAACAGCTTCATCCAGACCTGTTTTTTCACGCATAGCTGCTAGTTTCTTTTGATAACCAGGGAAATGCAAAGGATCCTTGCTTTCAATCCCTGTAAACAATTCCTTGAAGGTCCCCATATCAATCGTCAAAACCAAGCGTTCTTGGGCAGAAATACGAAAGGTATAGCTACAGTGCGGACAGATACGCTCACTTCCCAGATCCTTCTGATAAATGGTATGCTTACAGCCTGGACACTGGGAGAATAATTCATCTGGAACCTCTGGCTTGGCTTGAGGTTTTTCCCTAACCGAACGATTGGGATTGATTCGAATATACTTATCTTTTTTACTAAATAGAGCCATTGATTCCCCTTTTCGGTTTAAACTCTTGAAATCATTTTATTCTTTTTCTTGATACTTGGGTAAGAAGGTTTCCATCAAGAAGGAAGTATCATAATCTCCAGCAATGACATTGCGATCTGAAATGAGGTCAAGCTGGAAATCTGCATTGGTCTGCACCCCCTCTATCTCTAGTTCATAGAGGGCACGTTGCATTTTCATCAAGGCATCAAAACGATTCTCCCCATGAACGATGACTTTGGCAATCATACTATCATAATAAGGTGGAATGGTATAGCCTGGATAAACTGCTGAATCCACGCGCAAGCCAACTCCACCACTTGGCAGATGGAGATTAGTAATCTTACCTGGACTTGGAGCAAAGTTAAAGGCTGGATTTTCTGCATTGATACGACACTCGATGGCATGACCGCGTAGGACAATATCTTCTTGCTTAACAGACAGTGGCTGACCTGCCGCAATGCGAATTTGTTCCTTAACGATATCCACACCTGAAACAAATTCTGTTACTGGATGTTCTACTTGTACACGAGTATTCATCTCCATAAAATAGAATTTACCGCTAGCTTCATCAAGAAGAAACTCAATGGTCCCTGCATTCTCATAGCCAACAGACTCTGCCGCTCGAACAGCAGCAGCACCGATTTCATGGCGCAACGTTTTCCCGATTGCAATCGAAGGACTTTCTTCCAAAACCTTTTGGTTATTCCGTTGAAGAGAACAATCCCGTTCACCTAAATGAATCACATGTCCATGCTCATCTCCTAGGATTTGAACCTCGATGTGACGAGCTGGATAGATGACCCGTTCTATATACATGGCACCATTGCCATAATTGGCCTTGGCTTCACTTGAAGCAGTTTCAAAGGCGGAAACGAGGTCTTCTGGTTTTTCAACCTTACGAATCCCTTTACCACCTCCACCTGCTGAAGCCTTAAGCATAACAGGATAGCCAATTTTTTCAGCAACAATCAAAGCTTCTTCAGAATTATGCACTTCTCCATCTGAACCTGGTATAACAGGCACGCCTGCTTTGATCATCTGAGCACGCGCATTGATCTTATCCCCCATCATATCCATGACATGACCAGATGGGCCGATAAACTTGATTCCCACCTCTTCACACATGGTTGCAAATTTGGAATTTTCACTGAGAAATCCAAAACCTGGGTGGATGGCTTCTGCCTCAGTCAAAACTGCAGCTGATAGAACCGCATTAATATTGAGATAAGACTCTGTTGCCTTGCCAGGACCGATACAAACCGCTTCATCTGCCAAAAGCGTATGAAGGGCTTCCTTATCGGCAGTTGAATAAACCGCTACCGTCGCAATGCCCAATTCACGCGCCGCACGGATAATACGAACCGCAATTTCACCACGATTGGCAATTAAAATTTTTCGAAACATGGAGAACCTCCTTAGTTCCCTATTGCAAAGGTAAGAGTACCACTAGCTGCAAGCTTGCCATCCACTTCAGCCTTTGCTTCAACCACAGCAATGCTACCGCGACGTTTTACAAACGTTGCCGTCATAACTAATTGGTCACCTGGTACAACTTGCTTCTTGAATTTAACCTTGTCCATACCAGCGTAAAAGACCAGTTTTCCTTTATTTTCAGGTTTTGACAACTCCAAGACACCAGCTGTTTGCGCCAATGCTTCCATGATCAGAACACCTGGCATAACTGGATATTGAGGAAAATGGCCGTTAAAGAAGGGCTCATTGATGGTCACATTTTTGATGGCAACAATAGTATCCTCACTTACTTCCAAGACACGGTCCACTAGGAGCATGGGATAACGGTGAGGCAGAACTTCTTTGATTCCTTGAATATCGATCATTTGATACGTACCAATCCTTTACCAAACTCAACCATTTCTTCGTTAGAAACGAGAATTTCCGTCACCACACCATCCTTAGGAGCTGGAATTTCATTCATGACTTTCATAGCTTCGATGATGACCAATGTTTGGCCTTTTTTGACACTATCGCCAACTGAAACGAAGGCAGGTTTATCAGGACCAGCAGCCAAGTAAGCCACCCCAACAAGTGGACTCTCTACAACATCTCCCTCAGCAGCCACACTTGCTTCGGCTGGTGCCGAAGTTTCTGCCACTACAGTTTCTGCAGGAGCAGATGAAGGAGCTACTGAACTTGGTGTTGCTAGAACGGACGCTGGAGCAACTGGAGCTGCAACTTCAGATACAAGTCTCGCTTCATTCTTGCTAAACTGCAACTCATCCGTCCCATTTTTATAAGAAAATTCTCTCAAACTTGACTGGTCAAATTGGGCCATCAAGTCTTTAATATCGTTTAAATTCATAGTTATTTATTCTCCCAACGTTTGAAAGCAAGAACTGCATTGTGGCCACCAAAACCAAAGGTATTTGAAATAGCGTATGGAATTTCTTGCTCCAAGCCTTGTCCATAAACCACATTGGCTTCGATATAGTCTGATACTTCGCTTGTGCCAGCTGTCATTGGTACAAAGTTATGACGCATAGCCTCGATTGTGACGATAGCTTCTACTGCACCTGCAGCCCCCAGCAAATGTCCTGTGAATGATTTGGTTGATGATACAGGTACTTCCTTACCAAGAACAGCCACAATCGCACCACTTTCTCCTTTTTCATTAGCAGGAGTTGATGTTCCGTGAGCATTGACATAGGCTACTTGTTCTGGGGAAATCTCAGCTTCCTCCAAGGCTAATTTGATGGCCTTGATAGCTCCCTGACCTTCTGGATGTGGTGAAGTCATATGGTAGGCATCACAAGTATTTCCGTAACCAACCACTTCAGCAAGGATAGTAGCGCCACGTTTTTCGGCGTGTTCAAGGCTTTCAAGAACCAGCATCCCAGAACCTTCACCCATGACAAACCCATTACGGTCCTTATCAAATGGAATGGAAGCACGAGTTGGGTCCTCTGTAGTAGAGAGAGCTGTCAAGGCTTGGAAACCAGCAATAGCAAAAGGTGTGATAGAGGCTTCTGAACCACCTACCAACATAACATCTTGGAAACCAAACTTAATCGAGCGGAAGGCATCCCCAATCGCATCATTTGATGAAGCGCAGGCAGTATTGATGGATTTACAAACACCATTTGCTCCAAAACGCATAGCGACATTTCCTGAAGCCATATTTGGCAAGGCTTTTGGAAGGGTCAATGGTTTCACACGTTTTGGCCCTTTTTCGTTGAGACGAAGCACTTGATCTTCAATTTCCTTGATTCCACCAATACCAGAGGCAACGATAACACCAAAACGATCCTTGTCAAGAGCCTCTACATCAAGACCTGCATGATTAACAGCTTCTTGAGCTGCGTACAAGGCATACAAAGAATAGTTGTCAAAACGATTGGTATCTTTCTTTACAAAGTATTTATCAAAAGGAAAATCTTGAATTTCTGCCGCATTATGCACATCAAAGTCACTATGATCAAATTTTGTAATTGGACCAATTCCGATTTTTCCAGTTGTCAAACTATTCCAAAATTCTTCTGGTGTATTTCCGATTGGAGATGTTACTCCATAACCTGTTACTACTACGCGATTTAGTTTCATCTTTTTTACCTCTAGCTTCTCTACATACTGAGGCCACCATCAATGGCAACCACTTGACCAGTTAGATAATCTTGGCCTGCTAAAAATACTGTTAAATCTGCAACCTGCTCTGCCTGCCCAAATGCTTTCATAGGAATTTGTGCCAGCATGGCATCTTTTACCTTGTCTGATAGAACTGCTGTCATATCGGACTCAATCATTCCAGGTGCAATAGCATTAACTCTGATATTGCGATTGGCCACTTCACGCGCCACAGACTTAGTAAAACCAATCAAACCAGCCTTAGAAGCAGCATAGTTAGCTTGACCGATATTTCCCATCAAACCAACAACACTAGACATGTTAATGATAGCACCTTCTCTGGCTTTCATCATCGGTTTCAAGACTGATTGTGTCATGTTAAAGGCACCAGTCAAGTTAACCTTGAGAACTTTTTCAAAATCCGCTTCTGTCATCTTGAGCATTAGGGTATCTTGTGTAATTCCTGCATTGTTGACCAAAACATCTACTGAACCCAGCTCTGTAATAGCTTGATCAACCATACGCTTAGCGTCTGCAAAGTCTGATACATCTCCTGATATAGGAACCACCTTAACACCATAGTTTGAAAACTCAGTGAGCAATTCTTCTGAGATTGCCCCACGACTGTTTAAAACAATATTGGCTCCTGCTTGAGCAAACTTGTGAGCAATGGCAAGACCAATTCCACGACTCGAACCTGTAATAAAGATATTTTTATTTTCTAGTTGCATTCTTTTCTCCTGTTTCCTCTTGTATTTATGGGAGAAGGGATTACTTGTTTTCTAGCAAGACTTCCAAGCTCGCCTGATCTTCGACATTGGCTAGTTTAGCCGTTTTATCAATTTTTTTGACAAAGCCTGACAAGACTTTCCCCGGTCCAATCTCGATAAAGTTGGTTACGCCTGCTTCTTGCATAACTGCAATACTTTCATAGAAACGAACTGGTTCCTTGACCTGACGCGTCAAAAGTCGAGCAATGTCTTCTTTTTGCATAACTGCAGCTTCTGTATTGCCGACTAGGGGACAAGTGAAATCTGAAAAGTTTACCTGAGCTAGTGTTTCAGCTAGTTTCTGACTAGCAGGCTCAAGGAGAGCGGTATGAAAGGGACCTGAAACCTTGAGAGGAATCAAGCGTTTGGCACCTGCCTCCTGCAAGAGTTCGACAGCTCGATCAACTGCAACCACTTCTCCGCCAATCACGATTTGTGCAGGTGTATTATAGTTAGCTGGGGTAACCACTCCAAGTTCAGAAGCTTTTTGACAGGCTTCTTCAATGACCTCTACTGGCGTATTGAGAACAGCAACCATCTTGCCAGAGCCAGCAGGAGCCGCTTCTTCCATATAGGCGCCACGCTTAGCGACCAAGGCTACCGCATCTTCAAAATCCAAGGCACCACTGGCTACCAAGGCAGAGTATTCTCCAAGGGACAAACCAGCAACCATATCAGGCTGATAGCCTTTTTCTTGTAATAAACGGTAGATAGCAACTGAAGTCGCTAAAATAGCTGGTTGCGTATAGCGGGTCTGGTTAAGTTTTTCTTCTTCCGTATCAATGAGATGACGCAAATCATAACCAAGTACCTGACTCGCTTGATCAATCGTTTCTTTGACAATAGGGTAGTGATCATAGAGATCACGACCCATACCTAGATACTGGGCACCTTGGCCAGCAAATAAAAAGGCCGTTTTAGTCATTTCTTACAACTCCTGCCCAACGAGAGGCTTCTTCTTGAATTTTCTTAGCTGCTCCGTAATACAAATCTTTTAGGATTTCTTCAACGGTTTCTTCTTTGGAAACAAGCCCCGCAATCTGACCTGCCATAACAGATCCACCATCCACATCTCCGTGAACAACTGCTTTGGCTAGGGCACCTGCTCCCATTTGTTCAAAGATTTCCAAATCAGGATTTTCTTGTTTAAAGGCATCTTTCTCAGCTTTTTCAAAATCACGAGTCAATTGATTTTTAATAGCACGAACAGCATGGCCAAAGTGTTGAGCTGAAATCGTAGTATCAATATCTCTAGCTTTTAAAATCTTGGCCTTGTAATTTGGATGTGCATTAGACTCTTTGGCAACGACAAAACGCGTTCCAACCTGAACAGCCTCTGCACCTAGCATAAAGCCAGCCGCAGCACCTTCACCATCCGCAATCCCTCCTGCCGCAATAACAGGAATAGATACAGCTGCCACCACTTGACGCACCAAGGTCATGGTTGTTAATTTACCGATATGCCCCCCAGCTTCCATTCCTTCTGCGATAACAGCGTCCGCACCAATTTTTTCCATTCGTTTAGCTAGGGCAACGCTTGGTACAACAGGAATAACTGTAATCCCTGCTTCATGGAAACGTTCCATGTATTTACCAGGATTTCCTGCACCTGTTGTCACTACCTTAACACCTTCCTCGATAACGAGGTCTACAATATCTTCCACAAAGGGAGACAAGAGCATGATGTTGACACCGAAGGGTTTATCCGTCAACGATTTGATCTTGTCAATATTGGCCTTGACGACTTCTTTCGGTGCATTCCCACCACCGATAATGCCTAGTCCCCCAGCCTTGGAAACAGCCCCTGCCAGATCACCATCAGCAACCCAAGCCATTCCTCCTTGGAAAATAGGATACTCAATATTCAATAATTCTGTAATACGCGTTTTCATAGTGCCTCCATCGTTTCTTGCTTACGTAATAGTTCGATACTGTCATAATTTGAAAATCAAACTATTACCTAAACAAGAGGGAGCGGGTTTCCCTACTCCTTCTATCTTATATTCTTCTTATTTTGTTTGCTCTTCAACATAGGCAACCAAGTCACCAACTGTTTTCAAGTCATCTTCTGCTTCGATTTGGATATCAAAAGCATCTTCGATTTCTGAGATTACTTGGAACAAGTCCAATGAATCTGCGTCCAAATCATCAAAAGTTGATTCAAGTGTTACTTCTGATGCGTCTTTTCCAAGTTCTTCAACGATAATTTCTTGTACTTTTTCAAATACTGCCATGATAGGACTCCTTTAAAATAAATAGTTTTTTATAACAATGTGTTCACCACATGATTACCTAAATTGTAAGAATGAGCGTGCCCCAGGTCAAGCCTCCACCGAAGCCTGATAGCAGAACAGTTTGGCTACCATCTAAATGGATAAGGCCATGTTCTACACACTCTGAAAGTAAAATCGGGATACTGGCTGCACTGGTATTGCCATATTCCATCATATTAGCTGGAAGTTTGTCTCGGTCAACACCAATTTTTCTAGCCATTTTATCCAAGATACGGTCATTAGCCTGATGCAGTAGCAGATAATCCAAGTCTGTCGCCTCTATAGGAGATTCGTCAATAGTCTGCTTGATAGACTTGGCTACATCTCGAATGGCAAAATCAAAGACTGCGCGTCCATCCATCTTCAAAAATGAATCTGCATTTTCTTGAGCTGAAAATGGAGAATGCAAACCTGAATGCCCATAAGTTAGACACTCGCTACGACTTCCATCGCTATTGAGGCTCTCAGCTAAGAAATGCTCTTGCTCGCCAGCTTCTAACAAGACACCACCAGCACCATCTCCAAACAAAACAGCTGTTGATCGGTCTGACCAATCGACTGCTTTAGAGAGGGTTTCACTACCAATCACCAAGCCTGTTTGAAAGCGACCAGAAGCGATAAACTTTTCAGCAGTTGAAAGAGCAAATACAAATCCACTACAAGCAGCTGTTAGGTCAAAAGCAAAGGCCTTATTAGCACCAATATTAGCTTGAACACGAGCAGCTGTAGAGGGCATCATCGAATCAGGAGTAATGGTAGCTAGGATGATAAAATCCAGCTCCTCTCCTGTGATTCCAGCTTTTGCCATCAGTTTCTTAGCAACTTCCGTAGCCAAATCACTGGTAGATTCTGTTCTTGAGATATGCCTTTGTCGTATTCCCGTCCGACTTGAAATCCACTCATCATTGGTATCCATAATCTGAGCCAAGTCGTGATTTGTAACCACTTGCTCTGGCACATAATGAGCAACCTGGCTTATTTTTGCAAAAGCCATTATTTCAAATCCTCCAAAAATTGATAAAGATTGGTCAAACCTTTGCTCATAACATCAATTTCTTCCTTACTCATACCATCAATGATTTTTTCAACCATGGCCTTGTGGAAGCGTTTATGTAACCTATGAACCAAGCGCCCCTTCTTTGTCAAATGTAGATGAACCACACGACGATCCTGCTCTGAGCGAATGCGTTCAATGTAACCCTTGCGTTCGAGATTATTCAAACTAGTCGTAACTGTCCCAAGAGTCACCATCAACTCTTTTGACACTTGACTTGGTGTCACGTCTGGGAATTTCCCAATTACATCGATTGTATGCATTTCTTTGATGGAGATATCCTTGAAACGACTACCTCTCAAGCTCACTTCCTCAATGACAAGGACATTGTTAAATATAGATGTTAAATATTCATTAATTCGTTGGTAGTCCATTTTTCATATCCCTCCTTCTCAAAAAAACTTTTACAATCAAAACATTTGACAAGAGAATTATATCAAAGTTCAAAGAAGGATGCAAGTATTTTTTATTTTCCTGTAAATTTAGGCCGTCTTCTCTCAGAATGGGCTCGCACTCCTTCTTTGAAATCCTCTGTTTGAGCTAAGGATTCCTGTAGGTTCAGTTCTAAAGTAGCGTAATCCTGCCAGTCTTTAAATTGGCTCTCCCAAACCAACTTCTTAATGGCTGCATAGGAATTACTTGAACCACGTCTTAATTTTTTAAGAAGCTGTTCTCTCGTCTTTTCAAGTTTATCAGCTTCAGAAACGCGGTAAACCAATCCCCATTCTAGGGCTTTTTCTGCGGTCAAAGCCTCACCTGTCATGGCTAATTGAGCAGCACGCGTCACACCGATACTGCGGCTCAAGAGGTGAATCCCCCCTGCATCTGGAGCCAAACCAACGCCAACAAAGGCTTGAATAAACTTCGCCTTATTCGTCGCCAGACAGAAATCTGCCGCAACAGCCATATTCGCTGCGGCACCTGCAACAGCACCGTCAACTTCCATTAAAACAGGTTTGGCTATTTGTTTGATTTTATAGGAAATCGTATTGACCAACTCTGCGATTTTTGTCAATGATGGAATATCATCCTCATCCACTGCCCGCTTCATCTCTACCAAATCTCCCCCAACTGAAAAGACTTTGCCATTGGCATTGATTAAGATAAAATGCACAGCCGGATCCTCTTCTGCTAAAGTCAGAGCTTCTAAAATCTCCTCACACATGGGAATATGAAAACCATTTGCGACCTCAGGACGGTTCAAGGTAAGGATTGCCAAGTCCTCTTCAAGCTGATAAATAATGTGTTCCATTAGGACTCCTTTTTATTTTTATAAGCAGTTTATACTCTTCGAAAATCTCTTCAAACCACGTCAGCTTCGCCTTGCCGTAGGTATGGTTACTGACTTCGTCAGTTCTATCCACAACCTCAAAACAGTGTTTTGAGCTGACTTCATCAGTCTTATTTACAACCTCAAAGCAGTGCTTTGAGCAGTCTGCGGCTAGCTTCCTAGTTTGCCCTTTGATTTTCATTGAAAATTAAATTATTTTATTTTCAAAATATATCTTTTTTAGGAACAGAAAGCAAGAAAAAATTGACTGAAAGTGTCTCAGCCGATTAGAAAGCATCGTTTTAGGCTAGAAAGCATCTTATTTTCTTCATTGAAAAAAGGCTTTCTTTCTGCTATAATCGTATAAAATACTTACTTTAGGAGTTCTTATGAAGGTTGTTAAATTTGGAGGTAGTTCTCTTGCCTCTGCTGGTCAATTAGAAAAAGTTTTAAACATCGTAAAAAGCGATCCAGAGCGTCGTTTTGTAGTCGTCTCTGCGCCTGGTAAACGCAATGCTGAAGATACTAAGGTTACAGATGCCTTGATTAAATACTACCGCGACTATGTTGCTGGTAACGATATTAGCAAGAGTCAAAGCTGGATTATCGACCGCTATGCTGCTATGGTTAGTGAACTAGGTCTTAAACCAGCTGTGCTAGAAAAAATTTCTAAAAGCATTCGTGCCTTGGCCACTCTTCCTATCGAAGAAAATGAATTTCTCTACGACACTTTCCTAGCAGCCGGTGAAAATAACAATGCCAAATTGATCGCTGCCTACTTTAACCAAAATGGTATTGATGCACGCTATGTGCACCCTCGAGAAGCTGGTATTGTGGTCACAAGTGAACCTGGTCACGCTCGCATCATTCCATCAAGTTATGACAAGATTGAGGAATTGACGAATGCAAATGAAGTCCTTGTCATTCCTGGTTTCTTTGGAGTTACCAAGGAAAATCAAATCTGTACCTTCTCACGTGGAGGCTCAGACATTACAGGTTCTATCATTGCTGCAGGTGTTAAGGCAGACCTCTATGAAAACTTTACAGACGTTGATGGTATCTTTGCAGCCCATCCTGGTATTATTCACCAACCACACTCTATTCCTGAGTTAACCTACCGTGAAATGCGCGAGTTGGCCTATGCAGGCTTCTCAGTCCTTCATGACGAAGCTCTTCTACCTGCCTACCGTGGAAAAATTCCTCTGGTTATCAAGAATACCAACAACCCTGACCATCCAGGTACTCGTATCGTTCTAAAACACAGTAGTGATGAATTTCCAGTTGTGGGAATTGCTGGTGACTCAGGCTTTGTCAGCATTAACATGTCGAAATACCTTATGAATCGCGAGGTTGGATTTGGTCGTAAGATTCTGCAAATCCTTGAAGACCTTAACATCGGCTGGGAACATATGCCAACAGGTATCGACGATCTTTCAATCATTCTCCGTTCTCGCGAACTAACTCCTATCAAGGAAGAAGAAATCCTTCGTCAGTTGGTTCAAAAGGCTGAGGTGGACCATGCAGAAATCGAACACGACCTTTCTATCATTATGATTGTTGGAGAAAAGATGAAGAGTCATATCGGAGTGACTGCTACTGCAACTCGCGCTCTATCTGAAAATAAGATCAATATCCAGATGATGTCTCAAGGTTCTAGTGAAGTTTCTATCATGTTCGTTGTCAATAAAGACCAAGAAAAAGCAGCAATTAAAGCCCTCTACAATGCCTTTTTCGGCGAAAGTAAGGAAGACTAATCATGGCCCAATCTCTTAACAAAACAGTGCTTCTCAGCACGACAGGCACTTCCTACCTCTCTATCGCTGGGAAAGTTGGGAAATTCCTGGTCGGAGATCAGGCCTTAGAATTTTACCCCGATGTCAATGTCGAACAATTTATCCAGATTCCTTGGAGCCATATCAACCAGATTGGAGCCAATGTCACTGGGAGGAAAATCAGTCGCCACTTCGAAGTCTTTACAGACAAAGGAAAATTCCTCTTTGCTTCAAAAGATTCAGGTGCCATTCTCAAAATTGCTCGTGAAAAACTGGGGAATGACAAGGTCGTCAAACTTCCGACCCTGATTCAGACAATTAGCCAAAAATTTAAAAATCTATTTGCAAAAAAGTAGAAACTTTAGTATAATCATAGCAACGGATAAGTAGGTTATCTTCTTCTTTCAGAAAGTCTGCGGATGCTGCGAGCAGATAGGAGGGATAGGTGAAATTCTACCGTTAGTAACAATTACATACACAATCAAGTGCACACCTGTGAAGTTGGATGGAACCGTGGCCCTGCCACTCCAACGCTTTGTCAGGTGTGCTTTTTTCATAAAGGAGTTCTTATGTTAGATATCAAACGTATTCGTACAGATTTTGATGCTGTCGCAGAAAAATTGGCTACACGTGGTGTAGATGCTGCTGTCTTGAATGAGATGAAAGAAATCGATGCTAAGCGTCGTGACATCTTGGTCAAAGTTGAAACTCTCAAGGCAGAACGTAACACAGTTTCTGCTGAGATTGCCCAAGCTAAGCGCAACAAGGAAAATGCAGATGACAAGATTGCTGCCATGCAAACTCTATCTGCTGAAGTCAAAGCCTTGGATGCTGAATTGGCAGAAATAGATGCTAAATTAACAGAATTTACAACGACTCTTCCTAACATCCCAGCTGACAGTGTTCCTGTTGGGGCTGATGAAGATGACAATGTGGAAGTTCGCAGTTGGGGGACTCCACGCGAGTTTGACTTCGAACCTAAAGCTCACTGGGATCTTGGTGAAGACCTTGGCATCCTTGACTGGGAACGCGGTGGTAAGGTAACAGGAGCTCGCTTCCTCTTCTATAAAGGCCTCGGTGCTCGTTTGGAACGTGCTATCTACAACTTTATGTTGGATGAGCATGGAAAGGAAGGCTATACGGAAGTCATCACGCCTTACATGGTTAACCACGATTCTATGTTTGGTACTGGTCAATATCCAAAATTCAAGGAAGATACTTTTGAACTCAGCGACAGCAATTACGTCCTTATTCCTACAGCTGAAGTTCCTCTAACAAACTACTACCGTGATGAAATCCTTGACGGCAAAGACCTGCCAATTTACTTCACTGCTATGAGTCCTTCATTCCGTTCTGAGGCTGGTTCAGCTGGTCGTGATACTCGTGGCTTGATTCGTTTGCACCAATTCCACAAGGTTGAAATGGTTAAATTTGCCAAGCCAGAAGAATCTTACGAAGAATTGGAAAAAATGACAGCCAACGCTGAAAACATTCTTCAAAAACTTAACCTTCCATACCGTGTCGTTGCTCTCTCTACTGGAGATATGGGCTTCTCAGCTGCCAAGACTTACGACTTGGAAGTTTGGATTCCAGCACAAAATACCTACCGTGAAATCTCAAGCTGTTCAAACACAGAAGATTTCCAAGCCCGTCGTGCCCAAATCCGTTACCGTGATGAAGCAGATGGCAAGGTGAAATTGCTCCATACCTTGAATGGTTCTGGACTTGCAGTTGGACGTACAGTGGCTGCTATTCTTGAAAACTACCAAAATGAAGATGGTTCTGTGACCATCCCAGAAGTTCTTCGTCCATACATGGGTGGGGCTGAAGTTATCAAACCATAAAAAATAAGGTTTAGCTATTTCTAGCTAGACCTTTTTTCGTAACCAAATCAGATAAGCGCCTAATACAAAGAGTAAAATAATTAAGCAAATAGCGGTTTCAGCCACTACCAAATAATCCAAAAATGGAAGTTTCAAGATTCCCTGAGCCATCTTAAGCGAAGTAGCTGTGATAATGGTCGGGAAAGTGAGGGCTGAGAAGGCTGGTTGAAAGCCTTGCTTTAAAATATTGGGTAGGCGAGTTAAAACAAAGAAAAAGAAGGATTGAGAAGCCAAAATCATAACGATTAAGACCCAAGTTGGTAGGCTGGCTCCTCCAACTCGGACTAGAGAAGCCAAGAGTAGAGAAAAAGGAGCACAGTAGATCCCTTCTTGTCCAAGCATGGCTTGTGAGAGTGGATGTTTCTTTAAATCGCTATAAATAAGCGGGTAGAGATAGAAGGTCAAGAGAAATCCAAAACTCAAGGTCGCATAGGCAATTTCGATGATACCTACAAGAGGATAGGTCAAGGCTGCTACTGCTATCCCCACATAGAGAACCGTCCAGCTAGGAGTCGCATGAACCCTCCGCCCCGGATAGGCAAATTTGATAGTGAAACCAGCAATCAAGGCCAAATCCAAGAGAAATGAAAACCACCAGAGTCCTTGCGCTACCAAAGGAAGATGAGGGAAGACACGAAAGACATAGGTCGATAAAATCATCCCAGCCATGGGAAAAGTCGCCATTCCTGACAAAAGAGGAGGCTTGGTCAATTCTTGCTTGGTTTCCTTCCAATTAAAGAGATGCAAAAGCAGAAAGTAAATCCACAAAATCAAACCTGTCAGACTCAATAGATGGGACAGAATCGGCAACGTATCTAAAATGAGATTCCCAGCTCCTGCCAAACCTAGCAAACAACCAGAAAATACCAAGGGGAGTTTTTTCATCCTAACCTCCAATAATCATGTTAGTTTCAGTATAGCATAAAAGCGCTTAAATGAGGGGATAAAAAACGAAGTCCGTTGATTTCAGACTTCATTTTACTCAGATATGAATTAAGCATAAGGTTGCAATTCTGGGTTAATTGGTGTATTGGCTAGGTTATTGGCATAGTTACAGAGGCTTGCTAGGCTGACACCAAGAACCACATCCAAGGCATTTTGTTGGGTGTAGCCAGCTTCTAGAAATTCAGCTAAGGCTTCATCTCCTACACGACCCTTGGTATTGATAACTGCCAAGGTAAACTTAGCTAGGGTGTCCAATTTAGGATCTGTTTCAATTGGAGTACGATTGCGAAGGGCTTGCAGAAGGTCATCGTTCATCTGGATTTGTTTAATTGAAAAGGCTGTGTGACCTGCGACACAGAAGGCACAACCATTGGTCACGGCTGCCGTGATTTGCACGACTTCGCGCTCAACGGGTGTCAGGCTATTGCGACGGTTGATAGCTCCGACAGTACGATAAGCCTCTAAAGCAGTCGGTGCATTAGCCAAGAGACCGATTAGGTTGGGAATATAGCCATTGTTATCTTTTTCTACTGTTTCAAGAACCTCTTTCACTTCTGCTGGCGCTGATTCTACTGTATGAATTGTAAATGTTGTCATCATAAAACCTCTTTTCATGTTGTTGAAATCTAGTCTATCACAGATTCTATACCTTGTATAATATATATTTTAAATTACACTGATAGAAATTTTTTATGAAAGCAAAAAATCACACGCGGTGTGTGATTTCATTATTTATCAAAATACTTTTTAGTTTCAGCAATAACGACTGGCGATAAAACTAAGAGAGCAATCAAGTTTGGTAGTGCCATCAAGGCATTGACAATATCTGCGATAATCCAGACCATATCCAACTCGATAAATCCTCCCAGCAAGACCATGAGCACAAAAACCACACGGTAGAGCCAGATAAAGCGAACCCCAAAGAGGAACTCGAAACAACGTTCTCCGTAGTAGTTCCAACCTAGAATCGTCGTGAAGGCAAAGAGTACAAGGAAGATGGTCAGGAGTGCAGGTCCAAAGTGTGAAAAGACTGTTGAGAAGGCTGACTGAGTCAAGGCAACCCCATTCAAGTCACCACTCCAAACACCAGTTACCAAGATGGTCAAACCAGTCAAGGTACAGATAATGAGGGTATCAATAAAAGTCCCTGTCATAGAAATCAAACCTTGCTCTACTGGTTCGTTTGTCTTAGCTGCAGCAGCTGCAATGGGAGCAGAACCCAGACCAGATTCGTTTGAGAACACACCACGCGCAACACCATTTTGAATAGCCATCCGAATGCTAGCACCGGCAAATCCACCTACCGCAGCAACCGGACTAAAAGCGGATGTCAAAATTAGAGTGATTGTAGCAGGGATTTTCCCGATATTAAAGAAAATAACTGTAAGAGTTCCCAAAATATAAATAATAGCCATAAAAGGAACAACAGTAGTTGAAACCTTAGAAATGGACTTGAGTCCACCAAAGACTGCAATCGCTACAAATACAGACAACACAAGAGCAGTGATAGCTGGCGAAATAGTCGTTGTATTCTGGATAGATTCTGTAATCGAGTTGACTTGGGTAAAGGTTCCGATTCCCAACAAAGCTACTAGCACACCTGCTAGGGCAAAGAAGATGGCAAGTGGTCGCCACTTTTCTCCCATCCCTAGAAGGATATAGTGCATGGGACCTCCCGCTACTGCACCATGATCATCCTTGGTACGGTATTTGATAGCTAGTAGTCCTTCCGCATACTTGGTAGCCATCCCAAAGAAAGCAGCCATCCACATCCAAAAGAGGGCTCCTGGGCCACCGACCTTGATAGCCGTCGCCACTCCGATAATATTTCCCGTACCAACTGTCGCTGCTAGGGCTGTACACAAGGCCGCAAAGCTGGATACATCGCCATGCCCCTTGTCCTTAGTAAAAATAAGCTGGAAGGCCTTGGGCAGACGCAAAACCTGCAAGAGTCCTAGCCGAATAGTTAGGTAAATCCCTGTTCCGACCAATAAAATCAAGAGGGGCGGTCCCCAAGCAAAAGCATCGATTGATTTAAGCAATTCTAACATTTCCTTCTCCTATCGTTTCAACCCCAAAAGAAAGAGCACATGCAAGATACATGTACTCTGGAATGCTTAGATAAATGCTAAAAAGCGGTCTATCCTAGCTCTGTCCTTTTACCTGAGAGTTTGAGCAGTTGCCTGCCTTGCCCCTTCGGTGCCTTTACGGTCTCTCCAGAGTTCCGTCCATTTACAGTCATGGAAAATCAAACGATTCCCCACTTCTATTAAACTTCATTCGGTGTTGGTATTTAATTGATTCTTATTTTACAAAAAATGTTGGCTTTTGTCAATGTGTTTTAAAAAATTCTTATTTGACTTTGTAGAAGAAGGATTGAGCATTCCCATGTGCGTGAGGTGCTTTTAATGAAATAAATATATTTCATTCTTATTCTACACGATATAAGAATTGTTCTGGTCTATTATGTACTGGAAATGAAGCACGATAGAGAATTCTATCTTTACTAATATCCGAAGCGTCTGATATTAATCCATCCATTGATGTTTCATCAGGTATTCTAACACCTGCTGGTATGAATTGAATAAAGACTCCAAAAGATGGACCTGAGTAGCGAGCTCGTAAAAAATCATTGACTATTTCTGATTCTGCAAGGTCAACCTTAAATTTCTCTGGCGCTATCAAGCCATCTTTACTAAAGACTAAGTCTTCTCCTCCATGACCATTACTCCATCTTCCCTCAATGCTAGAAAAATCCCCATTTTTTATGGCGTTAATATCCATTTTGCTAGAAACAGTTTTGCTAGTTGAAGATGATGGTGCAGCAAACTTTTCTGTTACAGATTTCCAAGTCAGACTAGAGAGATTCATTCGAGCACCAGGACTGACTTCATCCTCTGTCTTAGCTTCTTTAACCTTCTCTAGTTTGTCCCCACTACTATTCAACTTCCAAATAGTATGAATGGTTTGTGGATCACCTGCGAACGGATTCCACTGGGTATAAAGCTTGCCATCTTCTAGGAGATAGGCCTTAAAGCGAGTTCCCAGCATCTGCATTTTATTTTCAGAATTGGTGAGGCGAATGACTTTCTGATCTTTGAGTGTGAAAATATCTAAAATTTCACTACCATTTTTCGAAGATACAATCAATTCATCAATGCCATTTTTATCCATATCAACCATTGCATAGGTAAAGGCTTGACTGCGTTCTGCCATCCCTGCATAGATATTAGCAGTTAGATTGATAGTATCTTTAACCTCTGACTTATGGTCTAAAATAAATTCATAATCCTTCAAAATACTATTATAAGGACTGTAATCTACGGTTGGTTTAGTTTTCACTGTCCCTTTGTCTGCACTGCTCCCGCTAGGAAGCTTATCTGAAACTGATTTCCAGCTTAAAGTCTCCAGAGAAATGGGCGAACCGACCCCAAGATCTGCTAGTTCTTGAGCTTCCTTAGCCTTTACCAAAGACTGCCCATCTTCACTAAATTGGTAATGAGCATAGATGTGACTCGTTGCTGTACCAGCCCCACGATAGAGCAGAGAATTATCTGGCAAGATACCGACCGTCATTCTCTCACCAATCTGGTCTAAACGATTTTCTTGATTGGTCAGACGAATCACCTTTCCATCCTTCAAAGTACGGATATCAAGTAAACTCTTTTCGCCACTCTTCATTTCAAGAGCAAGCAAGAGTTCATCCACTCCGTCGTTATTCAAATCTGTCTTGTGGTAAACCACATCTGTGTAAAAACCTTGAGAAGACTTTACTTGACTAGCTAGGGGATTGACATCCATACCAGTCGTCAAGGTACCTTTAGCTACTTTTTCATAGTCATCCAAAACTTTATTATAGGAACTGTAATCTATCTCTGGACTTGCTATTTCCTCAGATGCTGGTTCAATAGTTTTGTTCCAAGGTAGATACTGACAGCCTCCTAGAACTAGTATCAGTAAAAGCGTTGTGGCTAATAAAAACTTTTTCATATTACTCCCTTATCTAAGAGAAAGGAACCAGCTTGTGCCAATTCCTTTCGCTATTTTTACTGTATCAAAATGTTGCCTATTCGCAAATTGTTTCTATTTCTATTTATTATAAGCCATTTCTCACAAGCTATCATTCTAGCGAACCCACTTACCTGAGCCATCTACTGTGTAGCCATCTGGGGTACGTTCGTTAACCGCCATCTTACCATTTGACTTGAGATAGTAATCGCCTACCCATGTGTTACGAGCATAGCTGCCTTCTGATGTTAGGTAATAGTAAGAGCTATAGCTGCTATCATAGATCCACTCACTCTTAGCCATTTTACCATCTGATTTGAGGTAGTAACTTCCTGACCAAGCATTACGTGCATAGCTACCCTCTGCTGTCAAGTAATAGTATGATTTATAGTTATTGTCATAAATCCACTCGCTCTTAGCCATGTAACCACCTGATTTGAGGTAATAACTTCCTGACCAAGCATTCTGAACAAAGTTACCTGACGCATTTAGGTAGAAGTATGAATTGTACTGAACATCAAAAATCCATTGATTAACTACTTTAACACCAGATTTGTAGTAAGAAGAACCTGACCAGCCAGTCTGACCTGAGTTAGAGTTAGTAGCTGGTTTTGGAGTTTCAGTAGTTGTTGGTTTTTCCGTTTCTTTAGGAGTTGAAGAGTCTAGAGGATTGACATATTTTTGATTCTTAACAGTGAATGTCGCTGATCTACCACTAAACTTATGCAAGGTATCTCCTTCTTTACTTTCTCCATGAAATTGTAAGTAATATTCACCATCTGGAACATTTGCAAAATTAGTCCAATCTTGCTTTGTAATCGGAACAGATGATTTATCAAATCCTTGATTGAAAGTATCTTTTCTAGGGATTTGACCTGTCTTTGCATTTACAATATCTGCATATATATATACAGAATATTTTACAGGTACATTTTCAACAGTCATATCCACATAGATACTTTTATTTTCTGAACCTGGTGTAATTTTATAGTCCACCTTATGATTTTCAATTTTGGTAATTTCCGCATGCACTGTTTGCGCTGAAAAAGGTAGAACTCCTGCTGTGTCAATAGTTGATACTACTCCGACTGTTGAAAGTGCCAAAGCACATACTAATAATTTCTTTTTGTTCATGTTTTTAATTTCCTTTATTTTTTAATCTTTATTTGTTTAAAGCGCAACATTCATTTATCCGACAAAACGATGATTCTTTACACGAAAGACAACCGATTGTCCATCGTATACCTTGCCATCTTGTCCTTTTCCTTTGATAACAAAGCGATAACTACCATCTGGAGTTGCACTAAAGAAGTGACGAGTTTGAAAGGCACGTAGACTTGGATTGTAGGTCACAGTAAACTGAGTTTGTGTAGAAACTGAACCTGTATTTGCATCAACTAAGGCAAAATCATAGTCTACTTTATAAGATGAAGATGGAGTGCTAGGTAGAGCGATATCGATATAAGTCATAGCATCATTAACATGGTAAAGGCTTATTCCTAATGATGTTGCTTGTGAACTGCTTGCTGTATGAGTTCCCTCAGAACTAATCCACTTGCCTGAACCATCAACTTGATAACCATCTGGTGTACGCTCATTCACTGCCATCTTACCATTTGACTTAAGATAATAATCACCTACCCAAGTCCCATGAGCATAACTTCCTTCTGATGTTAAGTAATAGTATGAGCTGTAGTTATTGTCATAAATCCACTCACCTTTAGCCATCTTACCATTTGACTTGAGATAATAGTCGCCTACCCAAGTATTACGGGCGTAACTTCCTTCCGACGTTAGGTAATAATATGAACTGTAGTTCTTATCATAGATCCACTCGCTTTTAGCCATATATCCGCCTGACTTGAGGTAGTAATTTCCAACCCATGCATTTTGAACATAATTACCTGAAGCATCTAGGTAGAAGTATGAATTATAATCCTTATCGAAAATCCACTTACTGGTAACTTTCGTACCATTTTGGTAGTAGGACGAACCTGACCAGCCATCTTTTTGACTCGTTGTTGATTGGTTAGAAGTCTTTGGAGTTGAAGCAGCTGTTGTTTTACCAGTCAGCTTATTCACAGCCTCTTTAAACTCTTCTACAGTTCCCTTCCACTCTATGTAATTGGCACCAGACTTATTCTCAAGAGCTATATAGTTGCGATCGGATTCTTCGAAGTAAGATAATTCTGGAGTAGTTTTTGTAGCCCAAATAATGGGGCGATTGGCAGTTCCCTTCCATCCTTTAAATACTTCTGAATCATTGGGAACAAGAATATAATATTTGGCAGATGGATTAATCGTCTGGGTGTCAGCCTGCACCGTTTGTGCTGAAAAAGGTAGAACTCCTGCTGTGTCTAAAAGAGAGACAAGACCAAATGTTGCAGCCGCTAGGCTGGTTACTAAAACTGTTTTTGACTTCATCATCAAAAATCTCCTTTAAATTCTTATTGTTTACGGTTACAGTATAGCATGCTATTTACCTTATTTACGAAAAGCGTATTTATATTTACCTTTATTGAACAATTACCCCCCCCCCCCCGAAAAAGCGTAACTATATTTACTTTTTTCTAAAAATTCCCTTAAAAACTGGTAGAATTATGATAGAATGGAAAAAAGGACTTGAGGAGATTTAGGATGCAAGATGAAAGTGTTTATGGATTAGTATATAAGGCCATTCGTGAGGAGAGAGGGTTTACCCAGAAGGAAGCTGCTGGAACTACAGTGACTCCTCACTTTTTACGTCAGTTTGAGCAAGGAAAATCTCGAATAACCATTCAAAAATTTGAAGAGATTCTTTCTAATATTGGAATTGATAAAGAGACCTTTGATAGTCTCAAAGCGCATATGTTCCCAACTGAATTTCATAAATTACAGGCTCAAGTTGCTGATTTGGCCTATAAGCGTGAATTTAAAAAGATCCTTAGCTTGATTAATCAGCCTCTGGAAAATCCTGGAATAGCTGAACACTATGTGATTGCCAATCGTGTAGTCAATAAATTTGCTATCGCAAACATCATCGGCGATTCTTTTCTGACTCCAAAAGACTATCAAGAACTAGAATATATCAAGAACTATCTTAGTGAACTGGACGACTGGAATAAAATTGAGGTCAATATCTTTTCATCTATCCTTCCTCACTTTTCAATCGAATTTTTAGACTACAGACTCTACCACTTATTGGATACTCTAAAAAAACAGACAGAGTACCATTCAACTCGTACTGCTGACTACTATATTGCCTGCTTAAGAACCGCTATCAAGCATTACTCTGTTAATGGCTACTATGATAAAGCTGAAAATCTTGCGTTGAAGACTCTGGAAGTGATTAATACTTTCCCTCTACTGAGTACCAAGATGACAGAGATGATTAGCATTTCCATGGAACGGGCTAATAATTTTCTCAGACAAGATGATGTCAAAGGTCTAGAGCTTGCTAAGCATATCTTTGCCAGTCTGGATAACTTTGAAAAAATCTATCCAAATCAACTTCTGACTCGAATGAGAGAGGACTTCTTTGTTACTGTCACACAACTCAATCACACTGGACAACCTTTAGATGTCTAGACTAGAAATCAAAAAGCCTGAGGAACCACATATTTCCTCAGGCTTTTCTTATCCTTTAAAAGTGACAATGGTCGCACCACTGCCTCCAGCATTTTGTGGGGCATAGCCGAAACTCTTGACATGTTTGTTTCTTTGTAGGTATTTGGTGACACCTTCACGGATGACACCTGTTCCGATACCATGGATGATATCAACTTGAGCCATATTATTAAGCAAGGCTTGATCGATAAAGGCATCTAGCTCATTCATGGCTTCTTCATAGCGCTTGCCTCGAAGGTCCAGTCTGGCTTGTGGGCCACGACCAGAAGTTCGTTTCACGACATTGACTTGTTTCTTCTTGACTTGTTTTTCTTGCTGAGCTTGAACGAGGTCAAATTCTTTCTCTTCCAAGGTCATCTTAATCAATCCGACTTGGGCTTCCCAGCGGCCGTCCTTGAGTTGACTGGTCAAGGTACCACGCTGTCCGTAACTGAGCACCACGATATCATCTCCCACCTTTGGAGCTCGTTTTTTCTTGGCCTTTTGAAGGACCTTGTTTTTAGACAAATCTACTTTTTCAGGAGCTAATTTTTTCAGCTTGGCCTTGGCTTCAATGATTTCGTGGGGTTTGAGTTGAGATTTACTATGGAGATTTTTAAGCATCTGATCACTTTCACTGAGGGCCATGTCCACAATCTCAGCAGCCTGTTCACGCGCCTTATTAAGCTCGGTTTCCTTTTCACGATTGAGCTCGTTGTAAAGTTTTTTGAGAGCACGATTCATCTTGAGATTTTCTTGCTCCACCTCACGAATATTGTCCAAGCGTTTGCGACTTTCTAGCGTCTGCTCTTCCAGTTGCTCAATAATCCGGTTGACATCATTGTCCTGATTGACCTGCTGACTGGCATCCCCTACGATAACTTCAGATAGACCTAGACGTTTAGCAATTTCAAAGGCATTGCTTCGGCCAGGAACACCCTGCATAAAGCGATAGGTCGGGCGAAGAGTTGCGGTATCAAACTCCATGCTGGCATTTTGCACAAAGGCTGTCTCGATACCATAGGCCTTGAGTTCTGGATAGTGGGTGGTCGCCATGGTCTTGACTTGACGCAGGCGAAGGTCCTCCAGAATAGCCATGGCAAGGGCGGCTCCCTCTTGGGGATCTGTACCAGCCCCCAACTCATCCAAAAGTAAGAGCGAATGCTGGTTGACCCTGCCAAGAATATCCACGATATTGGTCATGTGGCTAGAGAAGGTCGACAAGCTCTGCTCAATAGATTGCTCATCGCCAATATCAGCAAAGATTTCTTCAAAAATACCAACACGACTTCCCTTGTCTGCCAAAATCGGCAAACCGGACTGAGCCATAACCTGTGTCAAGCCCAGAGTTTTGAGCATGATGGTCTTCCCACCTGTATTGGGACCTGTGATGACAATAGCTGTCAAATCTTGGCCAAAATGGACATCATTTGCGACGGCATTTTTGACCAGAGGATGGCAGACATGGAGCAGTTGAATTTCCTGATTTTCTGACAACTGAGGGACAACTGCTTGTCTTTCTTGGATAAAGCGGACCTTGGCACGAATCAAGTCCAGATGGCCGATAATCCAAGCATCATTAGCAATCTCAGCCGCATGAGGGCGGACACGTTCAGAAATTTCTTGGAGAATACGAAGCATTTCATAGCGCTCATCTGCTCGTAGACTAGCAATATCTTCGCTCAGTTTGACCACCTCACGGGGTTCGATATAGACGGTATTTCCACTAGCAGAAATATCATGAACGACACCTGCAATCTTATTGCGGTAGGTGTTTTTGACAGGTAGAACCTGACGGCCGTTTCTGCTGGCAACGATTCCTTCCGTCAACATCTGCGCTTTTTGCTTAAGCAAATCTTGCAAGACATCGCGGACCTGACTCTCGCTATCATGGATTTTTCGACGGATTCGCGCCAATTCTTCACTGGCAAAATTTTCAATGAAACCTGCATCATTAAAGGCTTGGAGATTTCCTTGTAATTGCGGAAAATCATGTAATTTCTCAAACCAAAGGGCTAATTCTTCCAAGCTGACATTTTCCAGATTAGCATAAAAACTTTGCAGCTCTCGGCTAGCAAGAAGCACACGCTTCAAGAGGAGGAACTCCTCGATATTGAGGTCTGCCCCCATCTCCAACCGCTTGCAGACTCCTGCGATTTCCTTGGTTGCAAGAATGGTAAAATGCGGTTGCTCTACAAAGATAGCCTCCATTTCCTTCATCTCAGCAAAAGCCTGTTTGATTTTATCTGCTTTGGCAGTCGGAGCCAACTGTCTCAATTGCTCCAAGCCCTGCTCGGTCAACAAATGAGGCTCAAACAAGGCCTTGACCTTATTGAACTCTAATGTTTCTAATATTTTCTTATTCATCTTTATTTCCTTGTCTTTGAATATCTAGGTGTGGTAGCTTTTTACATTCTGATAGATTCTAGTCAATCTGTAAACAAAGGGCTAGGAAAACTCCTGCCCTTTTTATCCGATTAAATTTGTCACCCAGATTTGTTTGAGCCAACTGGTTGTTACTGGTATGCTCTGGATGATGTGTTTTGCGACGATACTCTTTTCAAGAGGATTTTGTATAGCTGCCATGGGAATGGTTGCTAGTATGGTCAAAGCCATTTGCAAGACAAATAAGGTCACCAACATGGACAAGATACCTGCTGAAACTTGGAACAACTTGCCACCAAGCTTTTTACTAGGAATCAAGTGTAAGAGGAGACCAAGCAAACGACCGATGCTATATACAATCCCAAATACAAGCAAATAGCCGATCCCTGCGTAAAAGACCTTATCCAACTGAAAGAGTTGATCCGATGGGAAAAAGAAAGTTCCCTGACCTTCCTGCGGATTTGCATAAGGGAGCAGCAAATGGAATTGCTCTCCAAGCCCCTTATAAAACTGGCCAGCCATAAAAGCCGATGCCAGGGCTGAAATCAGGTAATAAACCTGTAAGAGCAGGCCTCTCCGATAGCCGATATAAAATCCCCAAGCCAAGACCAATAGAAGAAGGAGTGAAATCATAAGGAATCCTCAATCTTGCTCTGTTCTTGCTTGCAAGTCACAAGCTTGTGGCGGAGTTCTTCTAATTCTTGCTCCTTATCGTCAAATTCAATCTCACGGCTGAGCTGAGTTGATAAACAGTTGACTGCCAACAAAAGAGCGATTGTTTCATCGTCTGCACTAGGCATTTGTTCTTTAATTGCTTGGTATTTTTCTGTCGCAACCTTGGCGATTTCCTCCATAAAAAGGTTATCATGCTCGCTTGTCAAGGTTAATGATTTTTTCCCGAATGTAAATTTGAATCGATTTAGATTTGCCATAAAATTCACCTCACGATATTATACCAAAATTCGCTAATTTTGTCAGTTTTTACAAATTTGCCTGCTTTTATGGTACAATAGAAACTATGGCAAGTATAACACTCACACCTAGTGAAAAGGAGATTCAGTCTTTTCTTGAACACTATCAAACCAGTCTGGCTCCCAGCAAGAATCCCTATATTCGCTACTTTTTGCGACTACCTCAAGCAACGGTTTCTATCTATACTTCTGGAAAGGTCTTGCTTCAGGGTGAAGGGGCTGAGAAATACGCTAGTTTCTTTGGCTATCAAATGGTAGAGGAAAACAGGGGACAAAATTTCCCTTTGATTGGGACGGATGAGGTGGGAAATGGTTCCTACTTTGGTGGGCTTGCAGTTGTCGCTGCCTTTGTCACACCTGACCAGCACGACTTTTTACGAAAACTCGGTGTGGGGGATTCTAAGACTCTGACCGACCAAAAGATTCGTCAGATTGCTCCTATTCTCAAGGAAAAAATCCAGCACCAGGCACTGCTTCTCTCACCAAGCAAGTACAACGAGGTCATCGGAGACCGCTACAACGCTGTTTCTGTTAAGGTAGCCCTCCATAACCAGGCTATCTATCTCCTCCTTCAAAAAGGCGTTCAACCTGAGAAAATTGTGATTGATGCCTTTACCAGTGCTAAAAATTATGACAAGTACTTGGCACAAGAGGCCAATCGTTTCAGCAATCCTATCAGTTTAGAAGAAAAGGCTGAGGGCAAATACTTGGCTGTCGCAGTTTCTTCCATCATTGCGCGTGATCTCTTTCTGGAAAATCTTGAAAATCTAGGACGAGAACTGGGCTATCAACTTCCAAGTGGGGCTGGAACGGCTTCTGACAAGGTGGCTAGCCAGATTTTACAAGCCTATGGTATGCAGGGACTCAATTTCTGCACCAAACTGCACTTTAAAAATACTGAAAAAGCGAAAAAACGCTTAGAAAGGTAAGTTATGAATTCATTTAAAAATTTCTTAAAAGAGTGGGGATTGTTTCTCCTGATTCTGTCATTACTAGCTTTAAGCCGTATCTTTTTTTGGAGTAATGTCCGCGTAGAAGGACATTCCATGGATCCTACCCTAGCGGATGGCGAAATCCTCTTTGTTGTCAAACACCTCCCTATTGACCGTTTTGATATCGTGGTTGCCCATGAGGAAGATGGCAATAAGGACATTGTCAAGCGCGTGATTGGAATGCCTGGCGATACTATCCGTTACGAAAACGATAAACTTTACATCAATGACAAAGAGACAGATGAGCCTTACCTAGCAGACTACATCAAACGTTTCAAGGATGACAAACTCCAAAGCACCTACTCAGGCAAGGGCTTTGAAGGAAATAAAGGAACTTTCTTTAGAAGTATCGCTCAAAAAGCTCAAGCCTTCACAGTCGATGTCAACTACAATACCAACTTTAGCTTTACAGTTCCAGAAGGAGAATACCTTCTCCTTGGAGACGATCGCTTGGTTTCGAGCGACAGCCGCCACGTAGGTACCTTTAAAGCAAAAGATATCACAGGGGAAGCTAAATTCCGCTTCTGGCCAATCACCCGTATCGGAACATTTTAAGAGATCTAAGAGGCCGAGAATCAACAATCTCAGCCTCTTCTTCTATCGTGAGAAGTGATCGTTTATTGACTATAATAAAAACACCCCCAACTCTCACCTATTCATGCAAAGGAATTTTATGGAAGTTTATTTTTCAGGAACCATTGAACGGATTATTTTTGAAAATCCCAGCAATTTTTATCGCATCCTCCTCCTAGAAATCGACGATACGGACGCAGAGGATTTTGATGATTTTGAAATCATTGTCACGGGCACCATGGCTGATGTGATTGAGGGAGAAGACTATACTTTTTGGGGACAAATTGTCCAGCACTCCAAGTATGGGGAACAACTGCAAATCAGTCGTTATGAACGCGCAAAACCAACTAGTAAGGGGCTAGTTAAGTACTTCTCCAGTAGCCATTTCAAAGGAATTGGTCTCAAGACAGCTCAGAAAATAGTGGACACCTATGGCGACAATACCATTGACGAAATTCTGCAACACCCGGAAAAGCTAGAAGGCATCGCAGGACTATCTGCCAAAAATCGCGAGGCTTTCGTCTCCACTCTCCGTCTCAACTACGGAACGGAGATGGTTTTGGCCAAACTAGCCAACTACGGCATTCCCAACAAACTAGCCTTTCAGATTCAAGACTTTTACAAGGAAGAAACCCTTGATGTGGTTGAAAATTATCCCTACCAGTTGGTCGAGGATATCAAGGGATTGGGATTTACTATTGCTGACCAATTAGCGGAAGAACTAGGCATCGAAAGTCAGGCTCCTGAACGCTTCCGTGCTGGTCTAGTTCACAGTCTTTTTCAGGCCTGTATGGAAACAGGGGACACCTATGTTGAAGCACGGAATTTGCTAGAACAAACCCTTACTCTCCTTGAGTCTTCCCGCCCCGTGGAACTGGACCCCAGCCAAGTGGCCCAAGAGCTCTCCTACCTCATCGAAGAAGACAAGGTTCAGCAGATTGATACCAAAATCTTTGATAATAGTCTCTTTTTCGCTGAGGAAGGCATCCGCAGTCACTTGGTTCGTATCCTTGAAAAAGGAAAACAGAAGAGTCATGATTTAGAAACCATTCAAAAACATATCGCTACTGTCGAAGAAGATCTGGAGATTGAATATGATAACATTCAAAAACAGGCTATCTGTGATGCTATCCAGAATAAGGTCTTTATCCTGACAGGTGGACCTGGTACTGGTAAGACAACTGTTATCAATGGGATCATCGCTGTCTATGCCCTTTTAGAAGGACTTGACCTCAGAAAAAAAAGCAACCTGCCGATTCTTCTTGCTGCTCCAACTGGACGAGCCGCTCGGCGCATGAATGAATTGACAGGTTTGCCTAGCGCTACCATACACCGACATTTAGGAATGACAGGCGACGATGATACCAGTCATTTGGAAGATTATCTGGATGCTGACTTTATCATCGTAGATGAATTTTCCATGGTGGATACTTGGCTGGCCAATCAACTCTTCTCAAACATCTCTTCTAACAGTAAGATCCTCATCGTGGGTGACAGCGACCAGCTACCGTCTGTCAGCCCTGGACAGGTTCTAGCGGATCTGCTTCATATTCCTTTGATTCCTCAGACTCGCTTGGAAAAAATTTACCGGCAAAGCGAAGAATCAACCATCGTCACCCTAGCTAGTCAGATTCGACAGGGCATTTTGCCAGCTGACTTTACCCAGAAAAAAGCAGACCGTTCCTACTTTGAAATTGCTAGCGGACATATTCCTGCTACCATTGAAAAGATCTTAGGCGCTGCCCTCAGAAGTGGTATTCCTGCCCGTGATATCCAAGTTCTGGCTCCCATGTACCGAGGGACGGCAGGGATTGATGCCATCAACCAGCTCATGCAAGACCTGCTCAATCCACCACAAAAAAATCAACTCAGTTTTGAAGCTCCCCAGTGCCACTATCGTAAGGGCGACAAGGTCATTCATTTGGTCAACGATGCTGAAATCAATGTCTTTAATGGAGATTTAGGAGCCATCACAGACCTGATTCCTGGTAAATACACCGAGTCGAAACAAGACGAGATTGTCATTGATTTTGATGGCAACGAGGTCTCTTACCCACGTAACGAATGGTACAAGATTCGCCTGGCCTATGCCATGAGCATCCATAAATCACAGGGAAGTGAGTTCCCTGTTGTCATCCTACCGATCACTAGTGCTAGTAGGCGTATGCTGGAGCGCAATCTCATCTATACAGCCATTACACGCGCCAAAAGCAAGCTTATCTTACTAGGCGAATTACAGGCCTTTGATTATGCTACCCAACATATCGGAACTGCTCGAAAAACCTATCTGATTGAACGCTTCAGTGATTTATTGGAGAATGTTGAAGAAAAGCAACAAGCTGTCTCTGAAACAGCCACATCAAGTACCTCTGAACAATCCTACATCCTAACCGAAGAAAACTGGGACAGCATACCGGCCATGATTGGGATTACAGACGCAGACCTCAAAGAGATTTTTGGAAAATAGTGCATAAGAAAACCCACCTAATCAGGTGGGATTTTATCTTATTAAGATTATTTTACTGTTGCTGTGCTTGTGATCAATTCAACAGCTTTTTTGATTGTGATATCGTGTTTCAACATATCAGCTGAAAGCAAGCTTTGTACTTGTGCCACTTCCATGTTGTAATCTGCAGCCAATTGCTCAACTTCTTTTTGGATTTCTTCTTCTGAAGCATCAAATCCTTCAGCTTTGGCAACTGCTTCAATAACAAGGTTAGTCTTAGTACGTGACTCAGCTTCTGCTTGGTATTGATTGTGAAGGTCTTCTTGAGTAGTTCCAGTGATTTGGAAGTACATGTCAGGGTTGATACCTTGACGTTGCAAGTTTCCAAGGAATTCGTTTACTGAGCGGTGAACTTCTTCGTGGACCATTTCTTCTGGAAGTTCTACGATTTCAGCGTTTTCTACAGCTTTATCGATTGCTGCACCTTCAACTGCATCTTTGTAAGCTTCTTCTTTAGCTTCAGCCAATTCTTTGCGGTATTTTTCTTTCAATTCAGCAAGTGTTTCAACTTCTTCGTCGATGTCTTTTGCAAGTTCATCATCAAGAGCTGGAACTTCTTTAGCTTTTACTTCGTGGATAGTTGTTACGAATTTAGCTTCTTTACCTGCAAGGTCTTCTGCTTGGTAGTCTTCTGGGAATGTTACGATAACATCAACAGTTTCACCAGCTGAGTGACCCACCAATTGGTCTTCGAAACCAGGGATGAATTGACCTGAACCAAGTCCAAGTGAGAAGTTTTCACCTTTTCCGCCATCAAATTCAACACCGTCGATAGAACCAACGAAGTCGATGACAACAGTGTCGCCGTTTTCAGCAGCAGCTTCCTTGATAACCAATTCAGCCAAGTTGTTGCGTTCGCGTTCGATACGCTCTTCAACATCAGCGTCAGTTACTTCTTTTTCTACATCAACTGATACTTCAAGGTTTTTGTAGTCACCCAATTTTACTTCAGGTTTTGTAACGACTTCAGCAGTGATAACCCAGTCTTGACCTTTTTCCATTGAAGTTACGTCAATTTTTGGTTGAGCAACCACTTCAAGATCAGCTTCTTTTACAGCTGCTTCATAAGCGTTTGGCAAAAGAGCGTTCATAACGTCTTGGTAAAGTGATTCTTCACCAAATTTCTTGTCGAAGATAGGACGTGGAAGGTGACCTTTACGGAAACCTGGAACATTAAGAGATTTCTTCACTGAGTTGAAGACACGGTCCAATTCTGGTTTGATTTGGTCTTGAGAGATAGTGAAAGTCAAGACACCACGGTTTGTTTCTTTGTTTTCAAATGATACAGACATTCTGTCATTTCTCCTTAAAATTTTTTAAATACAGTCTATTATAACATAAATGAGCGACTTTTTTCAAGTAACGAATGCGCTTTTCAATGATGGGGGAGGTACGGTTTCTTCTTGGTTTTCTTTAGGTTTCGAATATAATCTTATAAAAGATGTTTAATAATGGCTGATTACAGTAAAAAAACGAATCGCCCACACATCCCTCATTAGGCGATTCGTTTTGTATTATTTAACCACAAGAACCTTGTAATATTCATACTTATTTGGCTGTGTAATCTTAATTTTTTGACCATAGAAACCATCGATTTCTTTGTCAAAATAATCTGAAAATCCTGATGGCAAGCGTTTCATCTTAAGAACTTCTCCAGATTGGTCTGCATATACAAGGAAATGATAGTGGGTTGTAGACATACCATCATCGATCAATACAAAGTAACCTGTTTTGAGCTTACCTTGTCCATTATCTAAATAGTATAGTTTGTTGTTATTGATGGTGAAGTCAGTAGATGGAAGTCTAAGTCGTACACCTGGGTCTTCTAGATAAAGATCATTGCCAACTTTTTTGATTTCTGATCTAGTTGTCATCTCTGGAAGTGGTAATGCTCTACGACCATCTGCTCCAAAGTAATATCGACCTGGTAGATTTTGGAAATTACGAATAACAGCTTTAGGATCAATTTCTTGTCCTTCATCTTTATTATCCACTAAAGCCAACATCGTATTGGAAACTTGATCCCCATATTTGTCGGAAAACTTCTTGAACTCAGGTTTGATGTACCAAGTGTTTTTATCCACGATAACATCAGTAAAGTTATTTCCGTCAAATTTTGCTGTAATCAGATACTCATATCCATCGCCTAAACGAACAATGTCATCCTTTTTATAAGGGCTATTTTGTAAAGTGAACATATGGCCATCCTTGCTGAGAATATAGCCTGTGCCATCACTAGAATTTACAACTCTATCAGAGGCCATTGCACCTGATTGTTCAAAATAATACCAATTACCATCTATGAACACCCAACCTGTCATCATAGAACCACTAAAATGAAGATAGTACCAAGTAGCTCCTTCTTTGTACCAACCTGTACGCATGGCACCACTATCTGCTAGTGAGTACCAAGTGTTGCCCTCCTTGTACCAGCCAGTACGCATGGCGCCACTATCTGCTAGTGAATACCATGTATTGCCGTCTTTGAGCCAACCTGTCTGCATTTTACCAGTGCTGTCGAAGTGATACCATGAGCCAGCATTTTGTACCCATTTATTTTTAGCAAGACTGCCATCTTGTGAAAGATTCCAGTCAGAACCATTTTTAACCCAAGTATCTGCAGCCTGTGCTTGATTGATAGACAAAAGTAGACCAGCACCTGCAAGTAAACCAAGTGTAAGTAGTTTAGATTTTTTCATAGCCAGTTCCTCCTTTTCTATAGTGAAATGAACATGATTTCCTAGAAAACGAAGCTGTTCGCTTTTTATTTTACTCTGTCAGACGTCTTATTTCACAACAGAAACATTTCCTGTCTTACTATCAATTTTAACAGTTTGACCGTAGAAACCGTCAATTTCTTTATTAAGATAATCTGAAATTCCTGTTGGCAATCGTTTCATTTTAAGAATTTCACCAGATTGGTCTGCATAAACAAGAATATGATAGTGATGATAGCTTGGTCTATCATCAATCAATGCGAGATAGCCTGTTTTTAGTTTGCCATTAGCACCCTCTAAATAGTATAGTTTATTATTATTGATTGTAAAGTTGGTAGCTCCAAGACGAAGTCGTGCACCCGGATTTTCTAAATAGACATCATTGCCAACTTTTTTAATCTCTGAATAGGTGGTCATTTCTGGTAGATTTGTTACACGACGACCATCTGCCCCAAAGTAATACCTGTTCGGTAAGTTTTGGAAATTCTTTATAACAGCTTTAGGATCAATTTCCTGTCCTTGATCTTTATTATCTATTAAAGCCAACATCGTATTGGAAACGTAATCCCCATATTTATTAGAAAACTTTTTAAACTCTGGTTTGATATACCAGGCATTCTTTTCCACAACGACCCCATCTTTTCTATAAATAAGATGATAATCATACCCATCAGACAAAGTAACAATATTTGTGATAATTGTATCATCCGCTTGAGATTGTTCAACCTGACTAGGGAGTTTGGTCAACATATAACCATCCTTACCAATGACATAACTTTCCCCATCGCTTGCTGGAACAGCTCTGTCTGCGACCATAGCACCTGATTTTTCAAAGTAAGACCATTGACCATTTGCAGTCGCCCATCCTGTTGCCATAGCGCCACTGCCTTTGAGGTAATACCATGTAGCCCCTTCTTTGTACCAACCTGTACGCATAGCACCACTATCTGCTAGTGAATACCAGGTATCCCCATCTTTGAGCCAGCCTGTCTGCATTTTACCAGAACCGTCGAAGTGATACCAAGAGCCAGCATTTTGTACCCATTTATCCTTAGCTAGACTGCCATCTTGAGAAAGATTCCAGTCAGCACCATTTTTAACCCAAGTATCTGCAGCCTGTGCTTGGTTGATAGACAATAGTAGACCAGCACCTGCAAGCAGACCAAGAGTAAGTAATTTAGATTTTTTCATAGCCATTTCCTCCACGAATTGAAACTGAGAGATAGAGTTAGTTTAACCATATTTTTATAGCACTCTTAAAGAGATGAAATACAAATCCTATTTTTGCTAAACTTGTTCGGAAACTATTTTATAAACACTATATTATTTTATCTATTTCTAACTCTATTCTACTCCCCTATAAAATGAATGTCAACAAATAACATAAAAACATTGTGAAAAAAATATTTTACTGTACTAGAACTACTTACTCGCTTCTTTGATACTAGGTTCAGTCACTTCTCCAATATTATTTTTACATATCTATTAAAACTCCTCATGCCCCACCAAGTGGTGCTGAAAGGCATAGACCGCAGCTTGTGTGCGATCACTGACCTCAAGTTTGGCAAGAATGTTAGACACGTGCGTCTTGACCGTCTTGAGAGAGATAAAAAGTTCGTCTGCGATACGCTGATTTTCATAGCCCTTGGCAATGAGTTGGAGTACATCTCGCTCACGCGCAGTCAGATCCTCATGTAGTTCTATGTGATTGCGGTGGTATTCGACCTTCTTGCTGACCTCTTGCTCAATGGCCAACTCGCCAGCAGCCACCTTACGGACAGCATGGAGCAATTCATCTGCGCTAGAAGTCTTGAGCATATAGCCACGAGCACCTGCATCTAAGACGGGCATGATTTTTTCATTGTCCAAGTAAGAAGTCACAATCAAAATCTTGGCTTCAGGCCATTCTTTGAGGATAACCAAGGTCGCATCAATTCCATTCATTTCAGGCATGACAATATCCATGACAATGACATCTGGACGCAATTCCAAGGCCAAGTCAATGCCTTGAGACCCGTTGGACGCCTCACCCACAACTTCTACATCGTCTTGGAGGTCAAAGTAGCTTTTCAAACCCAATCGGACCATTTCATGGTCATCCACCAGTAAAATTTTCATCTTTACTCCTTTATCATTCCTCATCTAACAGGGGAATACGGATATCAACTGCCAGCCCTTGCTTGGGAGCTGTTAATAACTGAACCGTCCCTGCCATATCTTCAACCCGCTCCTTGATATTTCGCAGTCCATAACTCAAGTCGTCTAAGCTCCCTAACTGGAAACCGATCCCATTGTCCACCACCTTCAGTTGCAATTCAACATCTGTCTGATAGAGGTAGACATCTAGGCAAGATGCCTGGGCATGGCGGAGGGTATTGCTAATCAACTCTTGCAGGATACGGAAGATATGCTCCTCGATTTTCTTAGGCAATTTCGTCATATTCTGCTTGAGACTAACCCTAAGATCACTCTTGTCCTCAAGCTCTTTTAAGAGAATCTGAATCCCTTCTATCAAGCTCTTCTGCTCCAGTTCAACTGGTCGCAAATGCAAGAGCAAAACCCGCAAATCCTTCTGGGCAGTTTCTAAAATAGCTGTGACACTCTGCAACTGGGTCTGCATCTTTTCTCTATCCAATTTCAAAGTCTGCTGGCTGACACCTGATAAAATCATGTGGGCCGCAAACAACTCCTGACTGACTGTATCATGCAAATCCCGAGCAATCCGCTTCCGTTCCTTCTCAATGATTTCCTCTTCCTGAGCAAGACTGTGATTTTCAGCTTTTTGAAGAGCTTCTGTCAAAAGGTTAAGTTTACCTGACAAGGACTTGAAACTGGCATCCAAATCTGGATCTGCAACCTGAACCACTTCTTGCCCTGCCAACAAACGCTTGAGATTGGCCTGCATTTTTCTTAGAGAAAGCTCTTCGACACCTCGCCAAAACAGAGCTAGGAGACAGGTCATGGACATGCTGAATACCAACAACAAAAAGACAAATTTTTCTGTTTTTTCGACATCGTGCAGAAAGATAGACCAGTCAAAGTCAAGGATTTCCAGCAAGCTGTGGGAGAAAAACAAGACAAATAATAAGGAGGTGAGAGCAATGATTATATAAGCTTGTTTTTTCATCCTCTTACCACCTCAACATCTCCAATCATAGTGGTCAAGAAAATCTTGACACTCTTGTTACTCTTAAGATAGTCTCTTGTTTCTTGATGATAGTGTTCATTGCGAAGGGCTCGCTTGGGCTGGTTGAAAAAAGTCAAATCACCATAGAGACAGTTAACGCTGAGACTGACTTCCACATCTACAGGTACAATAATTTTTGTCGTTCCTACCATCTTTCTGAGAATAATAACATTATCATGATTGGTTAGGATGACCCTCTCCAGATGAATGGTGTCCTTGCCCATGAGACGAAAGAGATTGATATCATCAAACTGGCAAGTTTGGTAGCTTGAAAAATGATGGAGATTTCCAAACCAACGATTTTTCTCCTTCTTAACCGTTACCACCTCTTCAAAAACCAAATTGGTCTGCTCTTTTTCCTGGTTCATCATCGGATAAAGAAGAAAGAGGCTATAGATGACTGCAACAAAAATGGCTAGAATCACAAAAGGATTGAGCATGACGATGAAAAAGAAGAGAATGGTTGCCACTACTAAAAGAAGATTATTGCCCTCTTTACCAGTGTAATAGCGAATCAAAAGTAAAAAGAGGAATAGTATCAGCAGAAAACGCGAAAAATGCTCTGATACCATCAAAATCAGAGCTCCTGTCAAAAGACAGGCTTCGATAAATAAAAAGATTTTAAATTTTCTCATAGGTTCATCCTCTGCTTTCTATTTTATCACACTTCAAAAAAGTCACCTCGGTCTGAAGATGGAAAAAAGGCGGTGGTTACGCCTTTTTCATCTGATCCTTTGCTTCTTTTAATTTTCCATAAAGAAGATAGTCTACTTTTTGCAGATCTGCTATGGTGGCACAATTAAGGGCACACATAATCAAACGCAGATCGTCTTTCCAGCCTTGGACAATGCCGATCACTTCTTCAACTGAATAGGTTTCAACCAATTCCAGAACGGTTCGTGACAATCCTACAGCCTTAGCACCAAAGACCAAGCACTTAATCATATCCAGCGGATTCCGAACGCCACCACTGACCAAGAGTTCAACCTTGTCTTTCCAGTCTTGGGCATTGAGAAGGGCTTGCATAGTAGACTGACCCCATTGATTGAGGTAGTCACGTTGACCACTGCGACGATTTTCAATATAAGCAAAACTGGTGCCACCACGGCCTGACAGGTCAAAGGCTCGAACGCCCAATTCATAGGCTCTCTCGATGGTCTTGGCATCCATCCCAAAGCCCACTTCCTTGAGGACAATCGGAACGGGGATTTGCTTACTATAGTCTGCCAGATGCGATTGCCAGCTTCTGAACTTCCTTTCTCCCTCGGGCATGAGCAATTCCTGCATGACATTGACGTGCACTTGTAAAAGTAAAGGATTCATCTCCGTCACAGTCTGCAAACCAAGTTCAACAGGCTTGTCCAATCCAATATTGGTTCCAAGAAGGAGATTTGGATGATCATACTTGACAGAAAAAGAGTCATCTGCTGGATCTTTGAGGGCTGTGCTATAAGAACCTGTCACAAACAAAATCCCACAGGCATCTGCCACCTGAGCCAACTTTTGATTGATTTCTTTACCTTTTTCACTCCCACCTGTCATGGCATTGATATAAAAAGGAAAATCCCACTTTCGACCAGCAAACTCTGTCGACAGATTGATTTCATCCAGATCGTAAAGAGGCAAGGAAGAATGAATCAACTCCACCTCATCAAAGCTATTATAGGAACTTTTCTGCTCAAGGGCATAGCGGATGTGCTCATCCTTACGATTTGTCGTCATGTCCTATCCTTTCTTGGTATAAGAGTTCAATCCCCAGATCGGCCCAACGGTTTTTTAGGGTTTCAGTTGATTGCTCATCAAAACTCAAGGCAATACCACAATCACCACCACCAGCACCGCTACTCTTGGCAACAGCCTGCAAATCTTGACTAGCTTCTTTCAACTGTCTGAGCGAAGACGTGTAAATATCTGTGCTCAAGCCTTCTAAGAGCTTGCTGGCTACTTCTACTTGCTCGATAATTTTTTCTGATTCCCCCTGTTCCAAGGCTTCTACCAAAGAAACCACCGTTTCTTTTGAGGAACTTAAAAAACTCTGATTGATATTTTGCTTGATTTGCTGGACCATGTTACTAGACACAGCTACTTCCTTGGTCCATCCCACTAGGAAATCACATTCTAAAGTTGGTTTCACTTGCGAAATTGAAAAGCCCCAATCACGCTCCAAAACTGTCGTCAAGTTTTCTTCTTCCAACCAAGCAGCCACCTTCTGGCGTTCAAATGACTGGTAAAGGATTAAATCCTCTGCCACAATACAGGCAAGGTCTCCCATGGAACCATTGTCTCCGCGCTTGAGCAAGACAGCGCTAGCCAACTTGAACAAGAGCTCCTGATTAACCGAAATATCATATAAAGCCAGTAAGGACTTGACAACCAAGACAACGACGCTACCACTAGAACCCAGACCAAACTTTTTCCCTTCTCGTTCCATTTTTCCTCGAATTTCTAGAGAAAAAGGTCGCAAGGTTTGCCCACGATAAACGAGGAAATCTTCCACTAAAGCAATCGTTTCTTGAATCAAGCTGTAGGCAGGATTGGGTGTCAAATCCACTGCGAAATCAAACATATCTGAATAGATACGGTAACTATCAGAAAAAGCAATCTCTCCCCTCATATAGATGGGAATGGCCTTTATCAAGGCTAACTGTCCTGGATTTAAAATAGCATATTCACCTGCCCAATAGAGCTTTCCGCAAGTTTTAACAGCAATCATCTTGGCTCAAATCCTTTGTTTTTGACACAATCAAGCGATAACGCTGACTGAAGATTTCAGATAAATGCTCCAAGTCTTTCTCCTGACAGAGAACCTTAACATTGGGACCGGCATCCATGGTAAAGTAACAGTCCTCGCCTTGCTCGCGAAGCTGGCGGACAAAGTCCATGGCTTCATAGCTTGCATCGGTCAGATAAGAAAAGGCTGGTGATGCTGTTTTTGTCGTAGCGTGCATAGCAAGAGCATTTTTCTCCGTTAACTCCCCAACCTTGGAAAAGTCATTCTCTTTGAGGTAAACCAGCATATCCTGATAATCCTGCTCAGACTGACGCACCCAGTCGTCAAAGGTCGTCGAGGTTTCCACACAGAGTTTCATCCCGTCACGACTGGAGATTGGTTTTTTCTTATCCTCTAGCACCAACATCATCATAGCTAGCTTCAAGTCTGTCTCTACAGGGTAAATTTCCCCACTATCCTTATCCCAGGCACCTAGTGGTCCATAAAAACTCCTAGAGGAAGAGCCTGAGGCAAACTTAGCCTCCTGTGCCAACTGGCTCCGAGTCAATCCAAGCTGAAAATAAGCATTACAAGCCTTGACCAAAGCAGACAAACCACTAGAACTTGAGGACAGACCCGCTGCCGTAGGCATATTGTTCTGAGTATCAATACGGACAAAGCCCTCACCTTCTGGACGGTAACGGTCAATAATCTTGCTCATCTTAGCATGCTCCGCCTCATTTTGTAGCTGATCATTGATATAAAAGGCATCAGCTGTCGCATCCGTCGGTAGAGATGACAAAGTCGTCTCCGTGTACATATTTTCCAAAGTCAGAGAAATACTGCTAGTAGCAGGCACCATCTCTTTTTCTTTTTTCTTTCCCCAATATTTGATAATGGCAATATTTGCGTAAGAACGTACTGTTACAGGCTCTCGATCCATGTCTGAACAGCTCCTTTCTCTTCTAATCTTTCTGCTAGTTTTTGAGCTTGAGTCAAATTGTCTGCCAAGGCTATGATACAGCCTCCTAGTCCACCACCGCTCATCTTGGAACCCAGAGCGCCATGGCTAAGAGCCGTTTCTACCAGATGGTCGGCCTCAGGGCTACTAACACCAATTTCTTTTAAATGTAAATGCGCTTGACTGAAGATTTGTCCCAGTCCTTCAGCATCTTTTCGTGAAATCGCATCCTCTGCTTGCTGGGTTAATTCTCCCAAGGCATGCAAAAACGGTAGGGCATCCTTGCCCTTATTTTGAACCACTTGGATGGCTTCACGAGTGTGACCATAAACGCCCGTATCTGCAATGACCAAATAGGCAGATAAATCCATCTCAAGCTCTGTAAATCCTACATTCTTGATAAAGCGAATAGGTTGGTCACTAAGACAGGTCTTAGCATCCAAACCACTTGGATTCATATGGGCAATCATCTCCGCCCGATTGACCAAGATTTCTAGTACATCATGAGGTAGTTCTGCCTGATAGTAGTCAAATACCGCACGAATGGCCGCTATGCTAATAGCAGCTGACGAACCCATTCCCCGTTTTTCAGGAATAGCCGAGTCAATCTCACAGCGAATGCAGGCTTCTTTGATATCCAAATACTCAAGCGAAGCATAAACTGCCATGGACAAGGTATCCTCCTCATAGAGACGCCAAGGACTCACTGCAGGAACTACCTTACAAGTCACCTCCACTTCCAAAAGAGGCAGGGAAATGGCAGGATAACCGTAAACAACCGCATGCTCCCCTATTAAAATAATCTTACTATGTGCCTGACCGACACCCACTTTTTTTATCATGTTTTCCTTTTACTAGACGAAAAAGACCGTCTTATTTTTTCATACAAGTATTGCTTCTCTCCCATCTATTTTATTATATTTTCACAAAAAAAGCGATTGTTTCCTTCACAATCGCCTCTTTCATTATCGAACCCATTCGCCATTATAATTGACAGAATAACCATCTACGTTCGTATTCACTGCCAAAGCACCTGAGCTGTAAGCGTAGTACCATTTACTACCGACCTGGAACCAACCAGTTACCATAGCTCCTGATGAACGGAGATAGTACCACTTGTTGCCAAGATATTGCCAGCCTGTTTTCATATCGCCATTTTCAGCATCTAAATAGTACCAAGTTGAGCCTTCCTGATACCAGCCAGTTGCCATAGCTCCTGATGAACGGAGATAGTACCACTTGTTACCAAGATATTGCCAACCAGTTTGCATGATACCAGTTTCTGGATCTAGGTAGTACCATGGAGCCGCTTTAAGCTTCTCTTCATCATAGGTTAGAGGATAATCCTTGATCCAACCACGTGCTATCTCCCCAACAGGCAATCTGTTGATGCGAGAATCAAAGCCACCATCCTTCTGCAAATAATACCAGTCCCCATCATCATAAACCCAACCAGTTTTTAAGGTGTGATAGCTATTCTGATCTGTAAAATAATAAACACGTTTTTCGGCTGGGCTATCATATTGTTCCCCATGATGTTTGTTGGTATTTGTAGCAGTTTTTGCTTCTAACACTTGCTTGCCAACAAATTCTTGTAGTACCCCATCTTGACCAAAGTAAAACCAATCTGGTCTAAAAGCAATCTCTTGTCTTGGAGAAGGACCAATCGTAACCCCTTTGTGTGGGGCAGGTATATATTGCCAGCCGACAACCATCTCTCCGGATAAAGGATCAAAATAATAGTATTTTCCATCAATCACTCGCCAGTAGGTTTCTTTGAGATTCCCCTTCTTGTAGTAGGTTCTACCATTTTCTTGGACAAATTTCCAACCTTCTGAATCAGCATCATCCGCCAATACTGCACTTGTTGCCAGTAAGCTAAAGAAAAAAACTGCTAATGCAATTTGCATCAATTTTTTTATTATTTTCATTAGACCTATCCTCCATAACTGATTGTAGCAAATACCCGACTGCATGTCAATATATAAAAACTCCTCAAAAAAAGCAGTTACATAACTGCAACTGCTTTCTATTCTTGCATGGTGTAACCGACACCACGAACGGTTTTAATATAGCTTTTCTGACCTTTTACATCCAGCTTGCTACGTAGATAACGGATATAGACATCCACGATATTGGTTTCGGTCGCACTTTCATACTTCCAGACACTTTCCAATAACTGCTCACGAGTCAAGACTTTCTTGCTTCCCATAAGAGTAGCCAGAAGGTCATACTCACGACGCGTCAGAGCAATCATCTCCTCGCCACGATAAACAGTATGATGTTCTACATCCATACGCAGATTGCGGTAAGACGTTGGAACCTTCATCTGACTACAGTGTTGATCGATGAAGTCCCGACCTCGGAAAATCGCTGAAATACGAGCTACCAGATTCTCAATAATAACTGGCTTATAGATGTAAGAAACGGCAAAGCGTTGGATTGTTTCAATCTGATCTTGCAATTCTTCGCGATGGTCCAAGACCATGATGACCGAGGCTGGCTTAGTCCGACTCAGCTTGTCTGCAAAATCCTGGGCCGTCATATCCCCCAGATGAGCATTCAATAAAATCAAGTCATAGTCTGTCTGAAGAGCCATGGAGAGGGCTTTTTGCCCCTCCTCAACCTGATCAACTCGGTATTGCTCTTTTTGGAGTTCCAAACTTAAAAAATGAGCTAGATTTCGTTCTTTCTCAAGTAATAAAATCCGTTTCCCCATGGCAGACCTACTTATTTTTCGTCATACCAAGAGTAGTGGAATGTTCCTTCTTTGTCTTTACGTTGGTAAGTGTGGGCACCAAAGTAGTCACGTTGCGCTTGGATCAAGTTAGCTGGAAGGTCAGCTGAACGGTAGCTATCAAAGTAAGTAATAGCTGCTGAGAAGGTTGGTACTGGCACACCAGCTTGAACTGCAAGAGCTACGATATCACGCACTGCTTGTTGGTACTTAGCAGTAACATCCAAGAAGTACTCATCCAAAAGAAGGTTAGCAAGGTCTGCATCACGGTTGTAAGCATCTGTAATCTTTTGCAAGAAACGAGAACGGATGATACAGCCATCACGCCAGATAGATGCGATGTCTGCAAATGGCAAGTTCCAGTTATTTTCTTTAGAAGCTACACGCAATTGCGCAAAACCTTGTGCATATGAAATGATTTTTGAGAAGTAAAGGGCTTGACGGATTTTTTCAATCAACTCAGCCTTGTCTCCTTCAAATTTGAAGGCAGCTGGTTTTGGAAGAACCTTGCTAGCATGCACACGTTCTTCTTTGTAAGTAGAGATGTAACGTGCAAATACTGACTCAGTAATCAGTGACAATGGCACACCAAGGTCAAGTGATGATTGACTAGTCCATTTACCAGTTCCCTTGTTACCTGCAGCATCAAGGATGTAGTCTACGATTGGTCCATCTTGACCTTCATCGTCTTTGCGGCTCAAGATATCAGCTGTGATTTCGATCAAGTAGCTGTCCAATTCACCCTTGTTCCACTCAGTAAAGATTTCAGCCATGTCTTCTGCAGAAAGGCCTAGCAAGTGTTGCATCAAGTCATAGCTTTCTGCGATCAATTGCATATCACCATACTCGATACCGTTGTGAACCATTTTCACATAGTGACCAGCTCCATCAGGACCGATGTAAGTCACACATGGTTTGCCATCTTCTGGTGCTTTAGCTGAGATTTCTTCAAGAACATCCGCAACCAATTCGTAGGCTTCTTTTTGTCCACCAGGCATGATAGAAGGACCTTCAAGGGCACCTTTTTCACCACCAGAAACCCCAGTACCGATAAAGTTGATGCCTGAGTTTGCCAATTCTTCATTACGACGGATTGTATCTTTGTAGAAAGTGTTTCCTCCGTCGATCAAGATATCACCCTTGTCAAGGTGTGGAAGAAGGGCTTGAATTGTAGCATCTGTACCAGGTCCAGCTTGAACCATGAGCATGATACGGCGAGGTTTTTCGATTGAGTTTACAAAACTTTCAACATCATAGCTTGGTACAAAGTTCTTTTCAGGATGGCAAGCAATTACATCTTCAGTTTTTTCTTTACTACGGTTGTAAATAGCAACTGTGTAACCACGAGATTCAATATTAAGGGCAAGGTTACGACCCATTACGGCCATACCTACGACACCAAAGTTAGCTTTTGTCATTTGACACTCCTCTTGTTTGATTTGTTTTATTTTATCATTTTTACTTTTGAAAAGAAAGAATTTTGTAACGACTGCTTAGTAGTCCAAGTCATCCGCATGACCAGCGCCATTTCCGACAAAGTAGCCTGTCTTACAGTTAAGGGTAAAGAGATAGGTTCCATCTGGCTTGTAGAGGTTGTAATAACCATTGCCGTTAACGATATTGACGCGTTCAAGGATATATTGGTCTCCAGTGATATAGCCACGTGAACGTGAAGTCGCTAGAATTTGTTCCAAGACACCATCCGCAAAATCCCAGGCAGAGTTGTTACTATCATCAATAGCAGACTGATTATAGGCAACACGACTAGCACTTCTTTGAACAGCAACCCCTGCACTCGAGAGACCCATATTGACTTCACTGCGAGAACTTCTAGTTTCATTTGAGGCAGCATTTGAACTACTTGGGCTTGTCTCACTAGTCGTATTTGAGCTTGCTTGACTAGAGCTTGAGCTACTAGTTTCACTTGAACTTGAGCTAGAAGTACTTGTTTGCTGGCTCTTACCAAGGCTGATAGCCTTATCTAGCACTTTATCAAGCTCCGTATTTCCAGTTTTAATATCTGTAAATTTAGCATCCGATTTGGCTTTGGCATTGGTATCCAAAACACCATCCACAATAGCTGGTTTCTCAAATTGTGCATTGACATCTTGAATGGCCTTAATTTGCGTTGCTAGACTATCATATTTAGATTTGGCAAGCGTATGTTCACGACTACCTTCCAGCTTATCAAGTAAGGTCTTGAGTTGACTTAGTTTATCAAACTGGCTATTTTTCAAAGCCGTTTTATTGCTGTCTGTGTAGAAGGCGTCATAAAGTGTATTAAAATCATCCACATCCGATTGATTGGCTGTAGTTGATTGAGAAGTTTCAATTTCCTTGGTCGAGCGATTCACTTGACGATAGACATAATAAGCACTGACACAGATAACTACTGATACAAGCGCCAAAACGGTCAAAACAAAGCCTTTTTTGCTTTTCTTTTCTGAGTCTTCTTGTTCCAGACGAGAAAGACTCTGCTCCTCTTCCACTTCTTCAGTCATTTCTGTTGGATTTTCATCCTCTAGCAATAGAGGATCCAAGTCTTGCTCCTCATCGTCCAGAGGCAAGGGTGGTAAGATGTCTTCAGAAGATGGAACTTCCTCCGAAGAAGCTTCTGACTCTTCTACAGCCTCACGCACTTCTTGGATTAAATCATCCAGACTCTGAGTTTCAACTAGCTCCTCTTTTTTGTATTGACGAGTCGCAAACTTATCCGCCTCAATTTCATCTCTGTGTTGCTTAACATACTTGTCCAAAATGGAATCCTCAGGCAAGACTCCTGCTTCCACTTCTTCATTTTTACGAATAGCTTGACCAACTGTTAGCTCTTTTGCTTCATCAAAATCAAATTGCGGTTCTTGACCTTCTTTTTTATGACGATTTCGTCTTTTTTTACTCATGAGTATCCCTTTCTATTTTACCTCTTGCCGTTTGACACGCTGACCAAAATATTGATACAGATCCACTTTCAAGGTTCCGTTGTATAACTTACGCTTCTTATCTGCTTGACTACCATACTTGCTTTCAAAGGCTTCATCACTAGTCAGGATAAATTTGCTCCAAGTTTTCAGTGGTGCAAATACTTGACCCATTTCAGCATAGAGCTTGGTCACCCCTGCATCATCTGATAAACGCTCCCCGTAAGGCGGATTGGAAATAATCACACCATTGATTTTATCGGAACGCAAATCCTGCACGCGCATCTGCTTAAAAGTAATGTCTCCTGCAACACCAGCTGCCTGAGCATTGGCCTTAGCAATTTCCACCATACGCGCATCGATATCACAGCCCATGATATCCAGTTCCAGCTCACGGTCTACTTTTTTAGCCGCCTCTGTGCGCACTTCTTGAATCAAGCGGTCGCTGACCCAATTCCATTCCTCAAAATCAAAGGAGCGACGAAGTCCTGGTGCCATCTTTCGAGCAATCATAACTGCTTCGATACAGAAAGTTCCTGAACCACAGGTCGGATCAATCAAAGGCTTGTCTGGATACCAGTTAGAAAGTTGTAAAATAGCTGCTGCCATGTTTTCCTTGATAGGAGCGCCACCCTTTTCGGTACGATAACCACGTTTAAAGAGGCTAGACCCTGTCGTATCAATCATGACAGTTGCCACATCTTTGAGAATAGAGACCTCAATCTTAAACTCTGGGCCATTCTCCATCAAAGGAACCCCTTCTGGGCGAGCATAGTGTTTCTGCAATTTCTTGACAACAGCTTTCTTAGAAATAGCCTGAACACTAGGTTCATTATGAAGTTTGGACTTAACACATTTGGCTTTTGAAATCGGGAACCGAGCTCCGAGTGGTAAATAATGTTCCCAATCTAAAGCAAAAACTCCCTGAAACAGTTCCTCAAAAGTCTTAGCTGGGAAGGTTCCTACGATAATTTTGATACGATCTGCTGCCCGAAGCCAAAGATTGGTTTCGATAATAGCTCTCACGTCTCCTTGAAAACGAACACGGCCGTTTTCAACCTGACAATCGTAGCCCAGCTCTCGTACTTCTCGTCCTACAACAGCTTCAAGCCCTGCTGCTACAGTTGCAATTAAATTAAATTCTTTTTTCATGTTACAGTCTTGCAAGACCTTTCTATATGTCCACTTTAAAAAATGAGGTTGAGAAAATTTCTCAGCCCCAACCTATATGCAATTTTCTATAAGCCATGTTTTGTTCCAGAAGTGACTAGGACCACTTCCTTCGATAATCATCTGTCTACCACTAACAGCTCTAGCTGATAGCAGTCAGAATACTACGTTCGTTTCCGCGTACTCCATGCCCCGACCAAAATTTGGGTTGCTAGCTTGAGGGGTTTACCGCGTTCCACTCTCTCTGTTTCCAGAAAGACTCCGTCACTGTGGCACTTTCAAGCCTACTCTGACTTATCCAAGGACTTAGCCATTTCAACTGCCGTAACGATTTCTCGTCCCTAGGCTTATGGTTTCGCCTAGCACAAACACTACAGGCATCACAGCCTGTGCTAGCATGGACTTTCCTCATGAGAAGCAATTCTCCTCACGCGATTATCCAAAAATTGCATGTAACAAGACCTGAATTACAAATCAGTATTGTCTAAAATTTGTTTACCAAAAACTTCTTTTTCAAGACGATTCAAGCGTTTCAAAATATCAAAATTCGTCATAGAAGATGAAGCTGCCACATCAATTGGATCTGGGTGACTAGGACTTGGAGCCGAACTCACTTGCGGTTTACGAATTAATTCTTCCTTCAAATCCGCAATCTCCTGACGAAGTGACTTAACCAAGGCAGCATAGGTTTCATAGTCCTTGATGACATCGTCTAAAAACTCATCAACTTCTACCTTGCTATACCCACGAACTTCACGTCCAAACTCTTGTTCAAAAATATCTTTTGCTGAAAAAATAATACTTGTCATGTCTCTCTCCATTCTCGCTTGCTAGTATTATTATATAAAAAAAGGCAAACAAAAATCAAGGTCAAAGCTTCAATTTTCGGAAAAATTTTCAGCAAGTTCATTTAATTGATCAAATGTTAATCTCTTTATAAAATAGTCCTCTTGATTTTTCATCTTTTGGTAAAAATAAGCTAGTTTCGTTTCATTTTCTTCATCATAAAAAAGATAGGAACTAGTCGTGTTTTCCAGCAAAAACTGCTGGTAATCTCTTAACTGCCCCTTGTGCTCATAGCGAGGATAAGCATATTTGACAAAGTCTACCTGCTTAAAACGACTCAGTTTCATCTGATTGCCTTCATTCCAATTTTCCCCATGGGTTTCAAAAGCAAAAATGGTGGCCAACTGGAAACCGTACTCGGCTTTCATCTCCTGAGCAACCTCTAAAACCCAATATTCAAAACCCAAACTTCCTGTAAACACAAGCCAAGACACCCCATCTGCTGCCATAGCCTCTAAATCTTTACGTATTGCTTTTTTTATCAATTTAAGACGAGGATCCTTATCAGAAAACAAACCCAAATCAAAAGCAGAATAGCCCAAAACCAAAGCTGTAGCCATTTTTAACCCTTTCTGTGCAAATTTATGGTATAATAGAGTGATGTTATTGTACCAATAAGGAGAATTATGGTCAACTATCCACATAAACTTTCATCACAAAAAAGACAACCATCTCTTTCTCAACCCAAAAATTTCGCAAATCGAGGAATGTCTTTTGAAAAGATGATCAATGCTACCAACGACTACTATTTGTCTCAGGGCTTGGCTGTTATACACAAGAAACCAACTCCTATTCAAATCGTACGAGTGGACTATCCACAACGAAGTCGTGCCAAGATTGTTGAAGCCTATTTTCGACAAGCTTCAACGACGGACTATTCTGGCGTTTATAATGGATATTACATCGACTTTGAAGCCAAGGAAACAAAACAAAAACGTGCGATTCCGATGAAAAATTTTCATCCACATCAGATTCAGCATATGGAACAAGTCCTTGCCCAACAAGGAATCTGCTTTGTCCTTCTTCACTTTTCTTCTCAGCAAGAAACCTACTTATTGCCGGCATTCGATTTGATTCGCTTCTATCATCAAGATAAGGGACAAAAATCAATGCCACTTGGATATATTCGAGAATATGGATATGAAATCAAGGCTGGTGCCTTCCCTCAAATTCCCTATCTCAATGTTATCAAAGAACATTTATTAGGTGGTAAAACAAGATGAACAAACCAACGATTCTGCGCCTAATCAAGTATCTGAGCATTAGCTTCTTAAGCTTGGTTATCGCAGCCATTGTCTTAGGCGGAGGAGTTTTTTTCTACTACGTTAGCAAGGCTCCTAGCCTATCCGAGAGTAAACTAGTTGCAACAACCTCTAGTAAAATCTACGACAATAAAAATCAACTCATTGCTGACTTGGGTTCTGAACGCCGCGTCAATGCCCAAGCTAATGATATTCCCACAGATTTGGTTAAGGCAATCGTTTCTATCGAAGACCATCGCTTCTTCGACCACAGGGGGATTGATACCATCCGTATCCTGGGAGCTTTCTTGCGCAATCTGCAAAGCAATTCCCTCCAAGGTGGATCAACTCTCACCCAACAGTTGATTAAGTTGACTTACTTTTCAACCTCGACTTCCGACCAGACTATTTCTCGTAAGGCTCAGGAAGCTTGGTTAGCGATTCAGTTAGAACAAAAAGCAACCAAGCAAGAAATCTTGACCTACTATATAAATAAGGTCTACATGTCTAATGGCAACTATGGAATGCAGACAGCAGCTCAAAACTACTATGGTAAAGACCTCAATAATTTAAGTTTACCTCAGTTAGCCTTGCTGGCTGGAATGCCTCAGGCACCAAACCAATACGATCCCTATTCTCATCCAGAAGCTGCCCTTGACCGTCGTAACTTGGTACTTTCAGAGATGAAAGGTCAAGGCTACATCTCTGCCGAACAGTATGAGAAGGCTATCAATACCCCTATTACTGATGGACTCCAAAGTTTGAAATCAGTCAATAGCTACCCAGTATATATGGACAATTATCTCAAAGAAGTTATCGACCAAGTAGAACAAGAAACTGGCTATAACCTTCTAACTACTGGGATGGATGTTTACACAAATGTAGACCAAGAAGCTCAAAAACATCTGTGGGATATCTACAACTCCGATCAATACGTCTCTTACCCTGACGATGATTTGCAAGTCGCATCTACGGTCGTAGATGTTTCAAATGGTAAAGTCATTGCCCAACTTGGAGCTCGTCACCAAGCAAGTAACGTTTCATTTGGCACCAACCAAGCTGTAGAAACCAATCGTGACTGGGGTTCAGCAATGAAACCGATCACCGATTATGCACCTGCCATAGAATACGGTGTATATGATTCCACTGCAACTATGGTTAATGATATTCCTTATAACTATCCGGGAACAAGCACACCTGTCTACAACTGGGATCGAGCATATTTTGGTAACATTACTCTGCAATATGCTCTTCAACAATCACGAAATGTCACAGCCGTTGAGACTTTGAATAAGGTCGGTCTAGATAAGGCTAAAACCTTCCTTAATGGTCTTGGTATCGACTATCCAAGCATGCATTACTCAAATGCTATTTCAAGTAATACTACCGAATCTAGCAAACAGTACGGGGCAAGTAGTGAAAAAATGGCCACTGCCTATGCCGCATTCGCAAACGGCGGTATTTACCACAAACCAATGTACATCAATAAAGTTGTCTTTAGCGATGGTAGTGAAAAAGAATTTTCTGATGCCGGTACTCGGGCTATGAAAGAAACTACTGCCTATATGATGACCGAAATGATGAAAACTGTCTTAGTATACGGAACCGGACGTGGAGCCTACCTACCTTGGCTTCCACAAGCAGGTAAAACAGGTACTTCTAACTATACTGACGAAGAAATTGAAAAGTATATCAAGAACACTGGTTACGTAGCTCCAGATGAAATGTTTGTAGGGTATACCCGCAAATATGCAATGGCTGTTTGGACAGGATACTCAAATCGTCTAACTCCAATCATCGGAGATGGTTTCCTTGTTGCTGGTAAAGTCTATCGTTCAATGATAACTTACCTTTCTGAAGATGACCAACCTGGAGATTGGACAATGCCAGATGGCTTGTATAGAAATGGAGAATTCGTCTTCCAGAACAACGCAAAGAACACATGGAATAATTCAGTAACACAACAAACACAAACAGTAGAAACTCCAAGCACAACAGCTGAAAGTTCAACTACACAGGCAAGTACGACGGTTGGTCAACAACCCAATAATGCTCCAGCAACTGATCCTAGCCAAGGACAAGCTGGTCAAGCTGTTCAACCGACACAACCAGTACAACCAACGCCACAAAATCCACAAGTTCAACAACCACAACAGTAAAAAAAATCCTGAGAGTTAAAAATTCTCAGGATTTTTTACTACAAGATAGCTAATACTCAATGAAAACTAAAGAGCAAACTAGGAAAGTTAGCCACAGGTTGCTCAAAATACTGTTTTGAGGTTGCAGATGGAAGCTGACGTGGTTTGAAGAGATTTTCGAAGAATTATAAAGGAGTCGGCTACAAACCAACTCCTTTACCTTTATTTCACATGTTTTGCAAGTTCTTCTTGCGCTTTTTTATTGGATTCTGCTTTTTCTTTCATCCATTTTTCTTGAGCTTTTTGGTATTCATCTGCAGTAACTGCCTTGTCTTGAATTTCAAGGTATTTATACAAGACTGGGTCACTTGTACCTTTATTTCCTGACAATGCAAATGGTATTGTAAATGGTACCATCTTAGACAAGATTGGACGACCAGTTTTAGAAGTTGTTGGGATGATCAAGGCACTATCTGTCAACCAAGCTTGGGCTGCTGCGTATTTATCATATCGTTTAGCAACATCTGTAGTCTCATCACCAGCTTCAGTAACCAATTTTTCGTAGTCATATAGACCTACTTTTTTAGCAGCTACATTATCTTCCCCTGAGTCAAACCCTAAATATGTTTTAGTACTTTCTCCTACAGATGGTTTGATAATATCAAGGTAGGTTGATGGATCGGCAAAGTCTGGACCCCAACCGACATTATCTGATAAATCCCAGTCTTCGCCAGCAGCATTTTCAGCAAATAAAGTTACATTAAGCAATTCATCTTTTTGCAATTGTTGGATATCAATAACGACATTATCAGTTCCTAAAGTTGCTTCCAAGGATTGTTTCATAGATTGGACACGTTGAACTTTTGTAGTTGCTGTCTGGTCAACTGGCATATCCAAATGAATTGGGAATGTCACACCTTCTGCTTGTAAAGCTGATTTAGCTTTGGCAAATTCAGCCTTGGCTTTTTCTGGATTGTAAAGACCATCTTGTGAATCGGCTAGATTAACATCCTTCCACTCATCCCCATAAGTTACTAATTTTTCTTTGACTATATCGCCAAAGTTTTTACCATCTGCTTGAACAAATGTTGGTGGTACAAAGAGATTACGCAAGATTTTGCTTGCACCAGTTTCTCCATTCAACTGAGAGGCATAGGCTGTACGGTCAAAACCAAAGGCAATAGCCTGACGGAAATCCTTGTTTAAGAGAGCCTTTTTAGTAGATGTCTTTTGTTCTTCGCTAGTCTTAGATGTGTGTTTATAAGATTGACGGTCAATATTTGTCCCTACTAGATAAGTCGTAGAGTCTTGTTGAGTATAGACGATATTGTCTTTCATACTCTTCTCAAGCTCTGCGAAACTTGCACTTGTTGGATAAAGACGAGCTGCTGTAAGGCTACCATCTTTAAAGTTTTCTGCTGGTTTGCTGGTATCTTGCCCATCCCAGAATGACAATTTGACCTTGTCAATATGCACATTGTCCTTATCCCAGTAGTTCGGATTTTTCGCAAATTCAACAGAGGATTTGGTCACAATGGATTTCAACAAATAAGGGCCGTTATACAAGAGACTACTTGGATCCGTAGCTTTGGCAAAATCATCCCCTTTTGAGTTCAAAAACTCTTCATTGACTGGCGCAAGCACACCCATGGTTGTTTTTGAGTTCCAAAAAGTTTCAGGTTTGTTCAAGGTGTACTGGATTGTTTGGTCGTCAAGGGCTTTAATCCCGACTTGAGCGAAGTCTGTGATTTCACCTTTGGCATAGGCATCCAGACCTTTGATTGAATCCTGTACCAAGTAAAGGGCTTCTGCTTTCTTATCTGTTGCATATTTAAGTCCTGTTACAAAGTCCTGAGCCTTAACAGGAGCGTACTCTTCTCCCTCAGATGTATACCACTTGGCATCCTGACGAATCTTATAAGTATAAGTCAATCCATCCTTAGAGACCGACCAGTCTTCTGCCAATGAAGGAACAAGGTTCCCGTATTTATCATTTTCAAGCAATCCATCAATTACATTACTAGTAATCTCAGAAGTTGCTGCCTTACCAGTTGTCAAATAGTTGAGATTATCTGGATGTGTCTCGTAAGTAAATGCAAAGGTTTTTTCACCTTGAGCGCCTGAACCCCCAGAACAAGCAGCTAAAACACCAGCTGCTAATAAGGTTACTCCCGCAAGAGCCAATACTTTTCTTGTTTTCATAGTATTCTCCTTTGTTTTTTTATTCATTATAGACTCTTTTTCAAGTCCTGTCAATAGAATTTTCTGAATTTTAAGAGTTATTTGTTATATTTGATATATTCTGAAAAATAAAATTGTTCATTTATGCCAAAAAAGCCAACAGAGATTCTCTTCTGACCGATAGAAAACAATCTTGTTGGCCTTACTTCTAAAAATCTTAAGTAGCAAAGATTCTAAAATGACAGAATCCTTGCATTATTGTCCTAACTCTTCCTCGACCACTTCCAAAGCCCGTTCAATGACTACATGCATGTCGTAGTATTTATAATCAGCCAAACGTCCACAGAAAATAACCTTGTCATTTGTTGCTGCCTCTTCTTGATATTTAGCAAACAGGACATTGTTTCTCTCATCATTGATTGGATAATAAGGCTCATCTCCACGTTTCCAATCAGCTGGGTATTCACGAGTAATGACCGTTTTAGCTTGTGTACCATACTCAAAGTGTTTATGCTCAATAATACGAGTATAAGGAATTTCTCGCTCTGTATAGTTGACAACAGCATTTCCTTGATAGTTTTCCTCATCAAGAACTTCATGCTCAAAACGAAGACTACGGTATTCTAACTCACCATGTTTATAATCAAAGTATTGGTCAATCATCCCTGTAAAGACAACTTTTTCAGCAGAAGCTTCTAATTCCTGACGATTGGCAAAAAAGTCAAGGCCAAGTTCTACTTCCACATCCTTGAGCATATTTTCAATGATAACGTTGTAACCACCAATTGGAATACCCTGGTAACGGTCATTGAAGTAGTTATTATCAAAAGTCAAACGAACTGGTAGACGTTTAATAATAAACGGTGGAAGGTCAGTAGCAGAACGTCCCCATTGCTTTTCAGTATATCCTTTAATCAACTTTTCATAAATATCTGGACCGATCAACTTGATAGCCTGCTCTTCCAAGTTTTTCGGTTCAACGTCCTTCATATGAGCCGTTTGCTCAGCAATCTTATCTTTGACCTCTTGAGGAGTTTTTGTCCCCCATATAGCATAGAAAGTATTCATATTGAAAGGGAGATTATAAAGGCTACCCTTGTAATTAGCTACAGGCGAGTTGATGTAGTTGTTAAATTCAGCAAATTGATTCACATAATCCCAAACTTTTTTATTAGAAGTATGGAAGATATGAGCACCGTATTTATGAACATTAACCCCTTCTACATTCTCACAGTAGATATTTCCACCAATGTGGTCACGTTTATCAATAACTTTTACTTTTTTCCCACGCTTGGTTGCTTCATAAGCAAAAATTGCTCCCGACAAACCAGCACCAACGATTAGATAGTCGTACATAGTCTCTCCCTTATCATTTATCTTTACATCTCCTTAATTATAGTAAAAGAGAGAATCTTATACTCTTCGAAAATCTCTTCAAACCACGTCAGCGTCCATCTGCAACCTCAAAACAGTATTTTGAGCTGACTTCGTCAGTTCTATCTACCACCTCAAAGCTGTACTTTGAGCTAACTTCCCAGTTACTCTTTGATTTTTATTGAGTATTCGTTTCAATCTATTTTAGCACAAAACAAATCATTTCTCAGTTTTCAATAGCCGAGTGATTTAAAAAGACAAGCACCAAAACTGATGTTTGTCTTTATGATTTTGCTTGAAAAGGCTATTTCTAACTATTTAACATGTTTTTCTGCTTCTTTTTGGGCTTTTTCGATTGCTTTTTTGCTTTCTTGCTCCCATTTGGTCTTAGCTTCTTCAAACTGTTTGGTCGTCACAGTGTCTTTTTGCAGTTTCATGTACTTATAGTTATTGCCATCACCCTTGATACCAACCAATGAATACCCTCTTGTAAATGGCGTTACTTTGGTTACAGATGCTGTTCCACCACTTGACATGGCTGACATAATCAGAGAATTGTCAATCATCCAAGCCTGTGCTTCAGCATATTTTTCGTAACGTTTGGCTACATCTTTATTTTCACTATCTGCATCTTTGAGCATCTTAGTATAGGTGTCCAGACCTAGGCTAGTGATTTTTTCCTTATCTTCCTTGGCATCTAGTCCAAAAATCTTGAGGTAGAACCCATCCTCTGCACTGAAAGGATTGAGATAAGTTGATGGATCTTGGTAGTCACCTACCCAGCCATCAAAGTTCAAATCGTAGTCACGATCAGCTGCTGTTGGCGCTAAGAAGGCTACATTATTAAAATCATCTGTTGAAAGTTGCTGAACATCAATGACAATGTTATCAGCACCTAAAACTGACTCAAGAGTCTGCTTAACTGAGTTCATACCTGTCACGGCATTTTTACTTGTCTGATCAACCGCCACATCCAAGTGAATAGGGAAAGTCACACCTTGACTTGCCAATTCTTTTTTAGCTTCCGCAAATTTTGCTTGGGCTTTTTCTTTGTTGAAATAGGCATCCTGAGCATCTGCCAAGTTAATACCTGACCATTCTGTACCATAGTTGACCAATTTAGAAGCGACTACTTCTCCAAAGGTCTTGTCTCCAACTTGGACAAATGTAGGAGGAACCAAGGTGTTACGAAGGGTCTTGCTAGCCGCCTCTTCCCCATTTGACTGGGCAGAATAGGCTGTGCGGTCCAAGGCAAAGTTCACTGCTTGACGGAAGTTTTTATTCAAAACAGCTGTCTCAGTCGACTTCTTCTGCTCATCTGTCGTTTTAGACGTATAGTTGTAAGCCTTACGGTTGACATTGAAATTGAAGTACCAAGAAGTCTTGTCCTGCAAGCTATAGACGATATTATCCTTATATTTTTCCTTGGTCTTGGCAAAGTTAGAACTATTTGGATAAACCCCAGCGATTGAATAAGCTCCACTTTCAAAGTTACGGATAGTCAATTCTTGGTCTGAGCCATCAAAATAAGCTAATTTCACGTGTTCAATCGATACTTTGTCATGATCATAGTAATGCGGATTTTTCACATACTCGATAGATGATTTTGATGTGAAATCTTTTAACAAATAAGGTCCGCTGTAGAGAATGCTATCTGGAGATAGGGTGCCAAAATCTTTGCCTTTTGAGTTTAAAAACTCTTCGTTTACTGGGAAAAGAATACTATTGGTTGTTTTTGAATTCCAGTAAGGTTCTGGGCGTGTCAAAGTATACTCGACAGTCTGGTCGTCAATGGCCTTCACCCCAACCTTAGAGAAATCAGAATCCGCTCCTGTAATGTAATCATTCAAGCCCTTGATCGAGTTTTGAATCAAGTCAATAGCCTGTGATTTGTTATCCACTGCGTACTTGATACCTGTCACAAAATCTTGTGCCTTGACTGGGGCATATTCTTCACCGTCAGCCGTGAACCATTTGGCATCTTTTCTCAATTTATAGGTATAAGTCAGACCGTCGCTTGAAACAGACCAGTCTTCTGCCAAAGATGGAACTAGGTTTCCATGGTTGTCATTTTCAAGCAAACCATCAACTAGGTTGGTAATGACGGCTGTATTATCAGCGTAGTAGTCTAACAAGTAGTTAAATGTAGTTGGATTTCCACTAAAGGTTGATGAGTAAGTTTTTGTATCTGAACCTGATTGTCCGCAAGCAGCTAAAAGCAAGGCAGCCGCAAAAGTCAGGCCTGCACTAAGGACACGCTTTTTTGTCTTCATCTTCTTTCTCCTTTATGTTAGTTTTTATAACATATATTTATTTTACCAAAATAGTGGGAATTTGTAAAGTTAATTGAATTTTGAGAATGAAAGTTTATAAATCTTGGTTATAAAAAAACAAAGGATTTCTGCCTTTCATACAGTCCTCCCTTGTTTTTATGCGATTTATCATTTAAATATCAATGAATTAACTGATAACCTAACGAAAGCAAGATTCTCATTCACATTATTTTATGTGCTTTTCTAAATCCTTTTGATACTGAGCATTCGATTCCAGTTTTTCCTTTTGCCACTTTTTGAAGGCCGCATCATACTCTTTAGTTGTCACAATATCATTTTGAAGTTCCATTCCTTTAAAAATAAATGGATCCCCCTTAATACCGACCTGTGAATAAGCTTTGGTAAATGGAACAGTACGACTAACCATAGGAGAGCCCCCTGAAGAAGCAACTGGAATAAGAAGTGAACTATCAGTAACCCAAGCCTGTGCTTTGGCATACTTTTCGTATCGTTTATCAAGATTACTTGTCTCAGAAGCCGCATCATCCAAGAGCTTCTTGTATTCATCCAAGCCAACTTTCGCCACAACTTCAGGATCCTTGCCCTTTGTTATACCTAGATGTTTCAAGGCAGAACCCTTCTTAGCATCTAAAATATTGAGATAGGTTGCTGGATCTTGGTAATCTGGTCCCCAACCTGTTCCGTTCAAATCATAATCTTTTTGGGTTGGAACTTTAGCTTGAGAAGTAATACTTTCCTTCTCATTATCTGTCATTTGAAGAACATCTATAATGACATTCTCCGTTCCAAGCGTTTCTTCAATTGATTGTTTTAGCGAATTGGTTTGTTGAACCGCAACTACATCAGTTTGCTCAACAGGCACATCCAAATGAATCGGGAAACTCACTCCCTTAGCTTGCAATTCTGACTTCGCTTTTTCAAATGCAGATTTAGCCTTTGTTGGATTGTAAATTGTATCCTTACCATCTGTGAGAGTCACATCTTTCCACTGTTCTCCATATTTCAGTAGTTCATCCTGAGCCAACTGTCCGAAGGTCTTCCCAGCTACTTGAACGTAATTATCTGGCACTAGACTATTACGAATAATCTTATCCGCACCCTCTTCACCGTTTAATTGAGCTGTATAGGCGTGGCGATTGAAGGCAAAATTAAGAGCCTGACGGAAGTTCTTATTGAGAAGAGCTTCTTTTGTTGATGTTTTTTGTGACTCATCTGTTTTAGCTGTTTTATTGTAAGACTGGCGGTTTACGTTCACAGTGAGGTAGTAGCTTGTTGCCTCTTGTGGACTATAGACAATCTTATCTCCGTACTCTTTCTTAGTTGATTCAAAGTTTGAACTTGCTGGAAAAAGACGTGCAGTGGTATAGGCACCTTGTGTAAAGCTACGAATTAAGGATTCTTGATCTGAACCATCATAGAATGTCAATTTAACATTATCAATTTTGACATTGTCCTTATCCCAATAGTTAGGATTTTTTTCATATTCAATCACAGATTTAGAAATCAAAGATTTCAAAAAATATGGGCCATTGTAAAGAATACTTGATGGAGTTGGCGCTCCGTAATCCTTGCCTGTTGCATTCAAAAATTCTTCATTTACAGGAAGCATGGTTGCTGTGGTTACTTTAGAGTTCCAAAAACTTTCCGGGTTATTAAGGGTATATTCTACCGTATAATCATCAAGAGCCTTCACACCTACAGTTGAGAAGTCGTTTGTCTCACCACTAACATAAGCCTCTAATCCTTTGATGGATTTCTCAACCAAAGAAAGACCATCGGATTTTCCGTCTGCCGCATGTTTCAGACCTGTAACAAAATCCTGAGCCTTAACTTCTGCATACTCCTCTCCTTCAGAAGTATACCACTTCACACCTTTACGTAATTTGTAAGTATAAGTCAAGCCATCTTTAGAAACTGACCAATCCTCTGCTAGAGAAGGAATGAGATTCCCATATTTATCATTCTCTAAAAGACCGTCGACGACATTACCTATTACGTCAGAAGTTGAACTTTTACTTGTAAGGCTATAATCCAAGGATGATGGATCAACTGCATAAACATAAGAGAATGTTTTGGGAGCATCTGCATTCTTTTCACTTTTCCCACAAGCTGTTAAAAGGATGGCTGTGCTCAAGGTCACTCCTGCTCCTAAGAGCCACTTTTTCGATTGCATAAATAATCTCCTTTAAAATAGTATTTTCACTATTATACCCTATTTTTTTATAAATGCAAGACTTCTTGTAGAATTTGTTAGAAAATTCTAACAAATGTTTTTATAAGAGTTTTTTATACAACTTTTAGCAAAAAGAGGCTGGGAAAAAAGTCTTTAAAACAAAAAACGCATAATATCAAGTCAGTACAATGAAAACCTTGGTACTATGCGTTTTATTGTGGGAAGATTTACTTCATTTTCTCCTGAAGTCGAGTTTTTGCCCAATCTCTCTCATTTTAGTCAGTCAATTCCACACAGAAAGCATCCCATGGAGCCAAGATTTGTTTTTCAAAGACTTCTTGAGCTAGGGTGTTTTCAATCAAGACAGATTTGACATTTCCTTCTACTACAAAGACTTGCTCTTCAGTGGACAAGTTGACCACAACTAGGAAGCGGCGGGCACCGTCCTTACGGATATAGGCGAAGACCTTGTCAGTTGTTTCCAAGAGTTCAAAGTCAGCTCGAATCAGCCAGCTATTCTCCTTACGGATTTGAACCAGCTTCTGATAAGTATAAAAAATAGAATCTGGATTTGCCAGCGCTTCTTGAACGTTGATTGTTGGATAGTTTGGATTCACTGCTAACCAAGGTTGACCTGTTGAGAAACCAGCATTTTTGCTCTCGTCCCATTGCATAGGGGTACGGGCATTGTCACGTCCAATGACACGGATACTGTCCATGATTTCTTCCATCGGAACACCTTTTTCAAGAGCTTCACGCGCATAGTTAAGAGATTCAATATCTTCTACTTGGTCCAGCGTTTCAAAGGGATAGTTGGTCATCCCAATCTCCTCACCTTGGTAGATATAAGGAGTTCCTCTCATGAGATGAAGTAAGATTGCAAAGGCTTTGGCAGATTTTTCGCGGTATTCTTGGTCATTTCCCCAGATTGAGACGATACGAGGGAGGTCATGATTGTTCCAGAAGAGGGAATTCCAGCCGTCCTCAACGCCTAACTCTGTCTGCCATTTGTTGAAGATTTCTTTTAACTTAGGAATATTCAGTTCTTTTTGATAGTGCCACTTAGGCTGACCTTCCTGATACTGAAGACCGATATGTTCAAAATGGAAGACCATAGACAATTCTTGCCCCTTTGGGTCAGAGTAGAGCTTGGCAATCTCTGGCGTTGCTCCCCAGGTTTCCCCTACTGTCAAGAGATTCTTAGCTCCAAAGGTGGCCTGATTCATTTCCTTGAGATAGGGATGGAGCATAGGACCATTATTGACTACTTTCTCGTCAGGAATTTTCCCAATCATGTCAATAACATCCATACGGAAACCGCCAATGCCTTTATCAATCCAAAAGTTCATCATCTCATAAATTTTCTGACGAAGTTTTTCATTTTCCCAGTTGAGATCGGGCTGTTTTTTACTGAAAAAGTGAAGATAGTATTGACCTGACTTTTCATCGTATTCCCAAGCAGAGCCACTAAAGATAGAATCCAAATCATTGGGCTCATCGCGCCAGATATAGTAGTCTCGCTCAGGGCTGTTAGGATTTTCACAGGCCTCGACAAACCAAGCATGTTCATCCGAGGTATGATTGACCACCAAGTCCATGATGATACGAATGTCACGCTTCTTAGCTTCCGCGATCAGTTGGTCCATATCCTCCATAGTTCCAAAAATAGCTGCAATCGCTTGATAATCAGCAATATCATAGCCATTATCATCCATAGGACTGTCATAAACGGGAGAAAGCCAAATCGCTGTAATCCCCAGCTTGGCTAGATAGTCTAACTTACTGGTAATTCCTGGCAAATCGCCAATTCCATCTCCGTTGCTATCCATAAAACTCTTTGGATAGACTTGATAGACTACGGCATTGTGCCACCATTTTTCTTGCATTTTCTTACCTCATTATCTTCATAATCTATAGTCTATGATAGCGCTTTTCAGAGTTTTGTGCAAGCGTTTGCCTAATCTTTTTGATTCCTTTTTTAAGTCCATAGTTTCCTAACTTCCAATTTTTTATTATAATAGAGGTCAGAGGTAAAAAAATGAAAAAACAAGCTTTTAGTTCTGAACAATATTTGAATCTACAGCGCGACCACATTTTGGAGCGCATTAACCAATTTGACGGCAAGCTCTACTTGGAGTTTGGTGGCAAAATGTTAGAAGATTTCCACGCTGCTCGCGTCCTTCCTGGTTATGAGCCTGACAACAAAATCAAACTCTTGCAAGAATTGAAAGAGCAGGTTGAGGTTGTGATTGCCATTAATGCTAGCAACATCGAACATTCTAAAGCACGTGGTGACTTAGGCATTTCTTATGACCAAGAAGTTCTTCGTCTGATTGATAAATTCAATGAATTAGGAATTTTTGTTGGCTCTGTTGTCATCACACAGTACGCTGGCCAACCAGCTGCAGATGCCTTCCGCAACCAGCTTGAGAAAAATGGAATTGATTCTTATCTTCATTATCCAATCAAAGGATATCCGACGGATATGGACCACATCATTTCTCCTGAAGGTATGGGGAAAAACGACTACATCAAAACCAGTCGCAACTTGATTGTCGTAACTGCTCCTGGACCTGGTTCTGGAAAATTGGCAACCTGTATGTCAAACATGTACCACGACCAAATCAATGGTATCAAGTCTGGTTACGCTAAATTTGAAACCTTCCCAGTTTGGAATCTTCCCCTTCATCATCCAGTCAACTTGGCCTACGAGGCTGCCACAGCTGACCTTGATGATGTCAACATGATTGACCCCTTCCATCTCCAAACCTACGGAGAAACCACTGTCAACTACAACCGTGATATCGAAATCTTCCCAGTGCTCAAGCGCATGTTAGAACGTATCCTTGGTAAATCTCCATACGCTTCTCCGACAGATATGGGTGTCAACATGGTTGGTTTTGCTATTACTGATAACGACGCTGCTATCGAAGCTTCTAAACAAGAAATCATCCGTCGCTACTATCAAACTGTTCTTGATTTCAAAGCCGAAAAAGTTGGCGAAGCAGCTGTCAAGAAAATTGAGTTGCTCATGAACGACCTCGGTATCACACCTGCAGACCGTAAGGTTGCTGTTGCTGCACGCCAAAAAGCAGAAGAAACTGGCGGACCAGCCCTAGCCCTTGAATTGCCAAGCGGAGAAATTGTCACTGGTAAGAACTCAGAACTCTTTGGTCCTACAGCCGCTGCCTTGATCAACGCCATCAAGAAATCAGCTAACATTGCCAAGGAAGTAAAACTAATCGAACCTGAAGTTGTTAAGCCAATCCAAGGTCTTAAAATCGATCATCTCGGTAGCCGCAATCCACGCCTGCATTCAAATGAAATTTTGATTGCACTTGCCATCACAGCTACAGAAAATTCTGATGCTGCTCGTGCTATGGAAGAACTTGGCAACCTCAAAGGAAGCGAAGCCCACTCAACCATCATCTTGACTGATGAAGATAAGAATGTCCTTCGTAAACTGGGTATCAACGTAACCTTTGACCCTTACTACCAATACGACCGCTTGTATCGTAAATAACGATTCAAACCTCTCCACAGTCGGAGAGGTTTTCTCTCTGTCTCAGGAGCAACCTTTATGATATAATGAAAGAAGAAAACTGAAAGGATTTACCATGTCAAAAGAAGTTATTGTTGAAAGTTTTGAACTTGACCACACCATTGTCAAAGCACCCTATGTTCGCTTGATCGGGGAAGAAACAGGGCCAAAGGGAGATGTCATCTCCAATTATGATATTCGTTTAGTGCAACCCAATGAAGACTCGATCCCTACTGCCGGCCTTCACACTATCGAGCACCTCTTGGCCAAACTCATCCGTACCCGCATTGACGGCATGATTGACTGCTCACCATTTGGTTGTCGCACAGGCTTCCACATGATTATGTGGGGGCGCCATACCAGCGCCGAGATTGCAGCTGTTATCAAGGATTCGCTTAAGGAAATCGCTGAAACCACTACTTGGGAAGATGTTCCTGGAACAACCATCGAATCTTGCGGAAACTATAAGGACCACAGCCTCTTCTCTGCTAAAGAATGGGCGAAACTCATCTTGGAACAAGGGATTTCAGATGATGCCTTTGAACGTCATGTGATTTAAACACAAAAAAGGAACCAGTTTTTTCAGCTGGCTCCTTCTTTTTTATTCTCAAAATTCTGTCTTAGGCTTTCTCACGAATAACCAAACCACAATCTTCCATATCTGCTTCTAGGTGTTTGGCATCTAGGTGATCCAAATGGAAGTCTGTGACTTTGTCACGGATTTGTTGTTCAACCACACGACGGAGAGGACGAACACCCATGACTTCGTCATAACCTTCTTCTGTGATACAGTCCTTAGCTGCTTGACTGACTACCAAATCAATCTCTTTCTTGGCCAAGGTTTGGTTGACTTCAGCTAACATCAAATCCACAATCTTAGAAAGGTCTTCCTTCGTCAAGTGTGAGAACTCGATAACTGCATTAAAGCGGTTGAGGAATTCTGGACGGAAGAATGGTTTCAAACGGTCCATCAATTCTGGTTTGTCCGCATCTTCTGTCAAGTTTGCTTCATAACCAAATCCAGCATTTGATGTCGCAATAATGACAGTGTTCTTGAAGTTTACTGTATTTCCTTGACCATCTGTCAAACGACCATCATCTAGAACTTGGAGGAGAAGGGTAATGACTTGAGGGTCAGCCTTTTCAATTTCATCCAAGAGAATGATAGAGTATGGATTGCGACGAACACGTTCTGTCAAGGTATTGCTATTATCATCATAACCCACATATCCTGCTGTTGTACCAATTAACTTAGAAACAGCTGTGCGGTCACTGTATTCAGACATATCCAAACGGATGATTGCGTCCTTAGTTCCAAACATATCAAGCGCCAATTGTTTAGCAAGTTCTGTCTTACCAACTCCAGTTGGACCTACAAAGAGGAAGCTACCAATTGGGCGATTGCCTTCATCAAAACCAGCACGGTTACGACGGATAGCACGAGCAACAGCTTCTACGGCTTTATCTTGACCAATCACCTTGTCTTGCAGACGATGAGCCATATCTTTCAAACGCTCGATGTCTGATGCTCCCATTTGTGACACTGGAATACCGGTCATTCGTTCTACAGATTCAGCCACATCGTTGACACTTGCAGTCACTTTCATATCTTCTGTGTGGTTTTCGATTTTCTTTTCCAATTCTGCGATACGTGTTTTATAGTTTAGAGCTGCTTCAAAATCTTCTGCCTCAACTGCTTTTTCTTGCTTGTCTTTTTCTGCCTCAATTTCACGTTCAACAGCATGAACATCTGTTACTGGATGCTGAGCTGCCAAGTGAGCTGCCGTTACATCTACAAGGTCGATAGCCTTATCTGGCAAGCTACGTTGAGGAATATACTGAACAGAATAATCCACCGCTGCTTTCAAAACTTCGTCTGGCAAGATGACATTGTGGTGTTGTTGATAGAGGTCACGAATTCCTTGAAGGATTTTATATGTATCCTCTGCTGAAGGAGCATTGACCTTGACTTCGTTGAAACGACGAGCAAGGGCTGCATTTTTCAAGATAGTATTACGGTATTCGTCTTGAGTTGTTGCGCCAATCACTGTCAATTCTCCACGAGAGAGAGCTGGCTTGAGAATATCCGCAAGCCCCTTAGAACCACTGTCACCTCCAGTAGATCCAGCACCGAGGATTTGGTGAATTTCATCAAAGAAGAGGATAATATTCCCTGCTTCTTTCACTTCATTGACTAGGTTTTGGACATTTTCTTCAAAGCTACCACGATATTGAGTCCCAGCCTCAAGACCTGAGATGTCAATGGAAATAATTTCCTTGTTCTTAATGGCTGCTGGAACATCTCCGTTCACAATGGCTTGTGCTAGACCTTCGACAACTGCTGTCTTACCAACACCTGCATCTCCGACCAAAACAGGATTATTCTTGATTCGACGTGAGAGGATTTCAGACGTTTCTTGAATTTCCTTGTTTCGTCCGATAACAGGATCCAACTTGCCCTCACGCGCTTCTGCAGTCAAGTTTCGACCTAGTTTAGCAAGGACACCATCTTGTTTTATACCTGAAGCCTGTTGTTGCATTTGTCCATTAGCTTCTACATTCCCTTGCAATTGACCGGTTGCACGATAGTGAGCAAATTCTTCAGGTGTCACTTCTCGTCCATTAATCAAGTAACGGCGATTTTCAGAACTATATCCTCGCATACCACCCATCAATTGGTTAAATAAATCATCCATGTTATTAAAATTATTAAAGTTGTTGTTCATATTCTTTACCTCTTTTTGTTTACTTAGTTATGATTACTGATATTGACTATCTTTGACCTTTGTTTTAAAAAATTTAGACTAGCTAAATGGCTACTCTAGGTACTATTTCTGGTTTTTCTTTTTCAAGCAGGAGTAGACTATCTTTACTTCTGAAGATTTCTAGATGAAACATAGACCCCACCTCTTTCTATTTTACTTTAAATAAGTGTTCGAGTAAGGCTTTCATTTACCTTACGTTCATAATATACTACATTAGTCAGAAAAGGTCAAATGATTTGACTTTGACTGACCAATATTTTTTTACACTTTTCAAACCACATCAGCTCCGCCTTATCTACAACCTCAAAACCGTGTTTTGAGCAGCCTAAAGCTACTTCCTAGTTTGCTCTTGATTTTCATTGAGTGTAAGTGTTCGAGTAAGGCTTTCATTTACCTTACGTTCATAATATACTACATTAGTCAGAAAAGGTCAAGAGATTTGACTTTAATTGACCAATATTTTTTAGAATGCAAAAACACCCTGAAACATCAGGGTGTCATTCTTATCTCAAATACAAAATTGCTAGGGTCAGTAGACTTGCTAGAAGCCCAACTCCCCAAAAGAAGAAGTCAACCTTCCACTCGCTCCAAGGATTTCCTTTACCAGACAATCCTCCAAGCTCAAAATGGTGATGCACAGGCGTCATACGGAAAATACGTTTACCACCAGTCATTTTGAAATAGCCGACTTGCATCATGACCGAAGTTGTTTCAAAGACATAAACAATTCCGATAATCAAGAGAGTCCATTCTTGGTGGAGAGCCATAGAGATAGCTGCCAGCATTCCACCGAGAGCCAAACTTCCCACATCTCCCATAAAGACCTTGGCAGGCTTATGGTTAAAGACGAAGAAACCGAGCAAGCCACCAATCATGGCAAGAATCACTAGAAGAATATCCATCTGACCTTGCACATAGGCAATAACTCCATAAGCTGACAAACTAATCACAACGGAAATACTAGCCAAACCGTCAATGCCATCTGTCAAGTTGACCGCGTTTGAAAAACCGACTAGCCAGAAAAGGGCGAAAAGAATATAGAAAATCCCTAGATGCACTTGGTAACCAAAGACTGAAAGCATATCGCCCCCACGCTCATAGAAAAGATAGAAGATAACTCCACCTAGAAGCTGAAGAGCCAATTTCTGCTTGGGATTTAGCCCCTCATTGATTTTGCGAAAAACCTTGAGAAAGTCATCTAAAAATCCAACCAAGCCATACAAGACCAAGATAAACAAAATCATTCCCACATTATTGCTGAATTGGCTACTAAATAGGGCGAAAAAGAAAGCAACCAAAACAGAAGTAATTAAGAAAACCAAACCTCCCATTGTAGGAGTCCCAGCTTTTGCCTGATGCTGTTTAACATCCTCATGCATCTGCTGGCCTGTAATTTGCGCCTTTCTATAAAATTGGATAAAGGCTGGAATTCCTACCAAAGTTAGTAAAAATGTCACAATTCCAGCACTGATGGAAATAAACATATTAGTCTCCTAAAGTTAATGTAATTTTTTTAATGTCCTTGATAGCTGTATTAGCACGAACATCTTGCTTCTGCACAGTAGAGCCTGAACCTTCAAATACAAGTTCTATATTTAACCACTTAGAAAAAGCTTCTGCGGTTGCTTTTGTCCAACCATACATATCTGGAACTTCCTCTGCTTTATCAGATAAGAGGAGAACTTGCTGGTTAGGTGCAAGATCTGTCCCTTCTTCTACAGATGATTCTTTAATCTTTGTTCCTGTTCCCACAACGATTGGTTGCACAATATTGCGACGTAAGGCTTCCGCCAAATCACCGGGTGAAATATCCTTAATGCTAGGCATGGCATAAACGCTTTGATTGGTTACATGATCTAACGTTTTAGCGGTAGATTGCAGGTTAAGGGAATCTTTCATAGCCACTGCCCTTTCCAAAATAGGATTGGCAAATTCTCCCAACTGGATACCTGCATAATGCTCAGGCTGTTGAACCGTCACATAGAGAATAAAATCAGGATTTTCAGCAGGGTTCATCGACACAGCCGAAAAAATGTAATTGGTCGTACCAACTAAGTAACCTCCATTTTTCTCATCGGCAATCTGGGCCGTACCGGACTTGAGGGCGACATTTTGACCAGGAACAGTTACAGTTGGCTTGCCTGTGCTGTGGTTATACATGGTTCCATAAACTGGATCTGTTCCTACCAAAACCATGTTGGTTCGAGTTAGACTGGCTGCATCTTTAGAAACAGGATTTCCTACAATCTCTTTTTGAGATTTCCGAACAGATTGGTCATTTGGGTCATACAAGGCACTGATAAATTTAGGTTCTAGCATGACGCCATCATTGGCAATAGCGGTAAAGGCACGAATCATTTGCGTCTGGGTCACTGAAATCCCTTGCCCAAATGAGCTTTGCCCAATGCTGACAATATTATCCGCAGGAAGTTGCCCAGCATACTCATCCGTCAAACCGAAACGGGTCGGAACACCAAATTTAAAGCGATTAAGATAATCAAGCCAGGTAGCATCTCCCATCTTTTTCTCAAGAAGGGTCATCCCAACGTTACTTGAGTGAGCGAACCCTTGAGAAAAGGTCATCATTCCTCCGACAGTTAATCCTTCATTGACGTCCCAATCTCGGGTAGTAACATCTGCTACTTTTAACTCACTACTATTGAAAACTTCTCCTCCTGGGAAAGTATTATTATCAATAGCAGCAGCGAGCGTCATGACCTTCATGGGTGACCCTGGCTCATAGTTACTTTGATAGAGGATATCACGCCAAACAAAGTCCTTGGTAAGTCCTTCCTTAGTATCGGCATCAAAGGTTGGTCTCTGCGTCGTTGCAAGAATCTCCCCCGTTTTAGCACTAACCAAGGTAGCCGTCATATACTTGCCTTTTACTTTTTCTTGAAAGGCATTCATCTGTGTCTCCATGAAGGACTGAAGGGTGCTGGAAATAGTTGTATAAACATCCTTGCCATCTACCGTTTGCTGGGAAACTTGTTCTGTTCCGGGGACAATATTACCCAGACGATCTTTTTCATAGGTAATAATACCGTCTTTCCCTGCAAGAATACTATTCAAGGAACTCTCCATCCCAGAAGTTCCCAGCAAACTCTTGCTACCATCCTCATTTTCATGGAGTTGAGCTAAACCAATAAAACTAGAAGCGAATTGTCCATTTGGATAGCTTCTGTTTGGGCTAGTTGTAAAATCAATCCCCTTGACCTCTGCAGTTTCCAACTCTTTTTTGATAGCCATCATATTGGCATAGGTAATCCCATTTCCCTTTGCTCCAAAGGAAACTTGCTTGAGATTAGGTTGCGAGAGTTGCTCTCTTACATAAGATTCTTCCATGTCCAGATACTTATGAAAGACCTCTGCAACCTTGTTAAATTGTGTTTTTTCTACGTAAAGAATCTTACCCGTTGCTGACTTATAGTTCTCATCAATGACCGCATAGACATTATAAGATGTCGCATCCTCAGCAATCGGGACTCCATTTCGGTCATAAATAGTCCCACGTTTGGCAGGAACTGTACGGGTGGTTTGATGAACCTTCTTAGCTTCCTTCGCTAAATCTGTTCCAAAGCGAGTGCCCGTCCCAATAATGACCGCAAAATTGACTAAAAAAACGGCAAAAACAAAGACAGATAATAAACTCAGACTTTTTCCAACTCTGCGTCTGTTTTCAGCCGGCGATTTCCGATTTTTGGTCGCATAACGGATTACTTTTTTTGTCCACTTCATATCTTACTCCGCTATTCGAATATTTTCATTGTTTAATTGCAAATCGTGTGAATTGGCAATTTCTTTCAAACGTTCTGCACGTAATAGTTCATTGACCTCTTGCTTAGCATCGTCCAATTCGGTCTTCTTTTCCTCTATCTGCGCATTGATTTTTGTCAAATCATTCTGCACTTGCAAGAGCTTGGTCTGCATAAAAATAATACTAATGGCTACAATAAGAGTGGTTACAGCAATGGAAAAGTAAAAAGCTTTTTCCACACGCGAAAACCGTTTAAGTTGCATCTGTAGTATTTGACCTGTTTTTTCCATTCTTTCTGTCATCTTTTTTCCTCTTACTTGTGAATTTTTCTGGCCACGCGCAACTTGGCTGAGTGCGAGCGGTTATTGGCTTCTAATTCTTCTGCACTTGGCAAGATTGGCTTACGGGACACCAATTCCATCTTAGGCTTGAGATCATCTGGGATGAAGGGCAAGCCTTTTGGAACTTCAACTGTTGAAGCTTCCTTAAACAACTGCTTGGTCAAGCGGTCTTCCAAGGAATGAAAGGTAATCACTGAAATTCTACCATCTAGAGCCAACATCTCCATAGCCTGCTGGATAGATTCATCTGCTGCTCCCAGTTCATCATTGACTTCAATCCGAATAGCCTGGAAAATCTGCTTGGCAGGATGACCCTTCTTCTTGAGTTCCTTGGCAGGTTTGGCCGACTTGATAATTTCTGCCAATTCAGTCGTAGTCTCGATAGGCTTGACGTCACGTGCTTGTTCAATCTTACGCGCAATCTGTTTAGAGAATTTGTCCTCACCATACTTGAAGAAAATACGAACCAAGTCATGATAGTCATAGTGATTCACCACTTCATAGGCTGTCAGACTAGCATCCTGATTCATGCGCATATCCAGTGGCGCGTCCTTTTTATAAGAAAAACCACGCTCACGCTGGTCCAGCTGAGGACTAGACACTCCCAAGTCATAACAAATTCCATCAATTTCCTGAACACCAGCTTCGCGCAAACGTGCCTGTAAATGACGGAAGTTATCCTTGATAAAGGTTACCATCCCTTTTTCGATATAGGGTGCCAAGCGTTTTTGCGCATTGTCAATGGCATTCTGGTCCTGGTCAAAGGCATAGAGATGGCCTTTTTCACTCAATTTACTTAATAAATACTCGCTATGGCCTGCTCCACCCAAAGTCGCATCAACGTAGATACCGTCAGGCTTTATGTCGAGCATATCAATCGTTTCGTGGAGTAAGACCGTTACATGATGAAATTCTTTTGTCATATCTTATCTATTTTACCACAAATCTGACTAGCTTGCACTAGTCAGACAAATAGGCCACAAACAAGTAAGAATTTCTTCAAAAAATATGTCAAAAATACTTGACACTTCATGTTTAAAAGAATATAATGTAGTCAAATATATACGACACAAATCAGAAAGGAGACCAGATGAATCGTGTGAAAGAATTTCGCAAGGAACTAGGTATTTCCCAGCTCGAACTCGCCAAGGATATCGGTGTCTCGAGACAGACCATCAATATGATTGAAAACGACAAGTACAATCCAACCCTGGAACTCTGTCTCAATCTCGCCCGCAGCCTCCAAACTGACCTCAACAGTCTCTTTTGGGAGGATGATTTTTAAAAAAGGAGCCAACTTATGAAAAAAGAAACCTTCACGGAAAAACTGATCAAACGCATTTATGGCATTTCAGGACCACTTGATGAACACAAACGACGCGAGGCTGATCGTATCGGCAATCAAGTCTTTATCATCCTCTTTTATCTGATGACATTTGGAAATCTCATCCCCTTTGTCCTCGCTTATAAATACCCGCAAATTGTCGCTATCGGCTATCCTATTGTGGTATTCGGCATTTCGATGATTTCTGCTCTCTATGTGCTCTCCCAAACCAAAAAAACAGGGATTACAGCTATTGATCCAGATATGCTGAGTGAGAAAGAAAGCAAGCAACTACACTACCCAGGTCTTAAAGTAGGGATAGTCTATGGATTGATGAGTTTTTTTGTAACCCCTCTTCTCCATATACTGCTAGGTGAAAGTCAGGACTATCTTCAGTCTCTTCTCACTTTTAAAAATATTTTTTCAAGTATTCTCCAATCTTTCTTCTTCGGAGTGATTATACAAATTATCATCTCACGTCGCATTGAAAAAGCTAAGAAAGATCAAGATGAGGATTAGGAGGAAACTCATGAAAAAAGAAAAGAAACAGTTACGTTATCCTGGTCTGAAAGCAGGTTCGATTTATGGAACAGTGATATTTTTTATAATTCCACTCATTGATACCCTAACAAGTGAAAATCCAAATTTTATCAGTTCTCTTCTAAATACAAAACATATTTTTAAAACTATACTGGGAGCTTTCTTTTTCGGAGTGATGATACATATTGTCGACTCACTTCGTATTGCAAAAGCTAAGAAAGATCAAGATGAGAATTAGGAGGTGCTTATGAAATCATTACTAACTTTACTTACCTATCATATTTTGTTCAGTTCTCTGCTCATCTTCATCATCGTTTCAGGGAACTTGCCAATCGACGAGACATTCCTCGTGCTAGTCTTTATTCTAGCCCTTAACAAAGGACTGACTTATCTAAAGATTGACTCCCCAAAAACGCGCACACTTAACTTAGCACTATACTTTATGATTCTATCTTTTCCACAACTGATGCTCATATCAAGCGATTGGAAATATTATTTACTGCTGACTATCGCTAGCCTTTCTTCCATCATTTATCTTTATTATCTCTATCAATTCGTAAAAGAAAGTCAGTAAAACCGCTCATTTAGGAGGTTACTAGCATGAAAAAAGAAGACTTCACCACTCGCCTACTTCGAAATCTCTTTCACATCCAAGGTCCTTTTGATGAATGCCGACAAGAAATTATCTATAAAGCTTGTGCCCGTTCCATGGTCCAAATCGTTTATTCTTCCTTCTTTCTCTTCTTGTTTTATCTATTATTTGGACGCTTCATAGAGGTCGTTCGCTATGCCATGCCCTACGTTTACTCTGGACTCATTTTTTTCATTACTTTAAAAACCCAAAGAGCCGTCCAAGAGCTTCATCTTGAAAAGGATGACAAGTCAGAAATCATCCTCAAAACCTACAGCAAAGCCCAAATCAAATTTCGAAGCTGGGTTGTGTTTATCGGTCTTCAGATTGGCCTCTTTACCCTACTCATCTTTCATAAAGTCTTCGTTCAGCAGATGTCCCTTTCAGATTTTGTGAAATTGCTCATGCAATTCGATAAAAGTGTTCCTTTCCTGATGTATGGCCTGATTATCGGTAGCATTTTTGGAACCCTGACCTACGGATTTCTATCCCTACAGGAGGAGAAAACTCCTAAAAATACCAAACAGAAGGAGAAAAGCAAGCAATGACTTCACTATACGATTTTTCAGTCTTCAACCAAGACCATCAAGAAACTCCACTAGATGCCTATCGTGGGAAAGTTCTCTTGGTTGTCAACACTGCTACCGGATGTGGTTTAACGCCCCAGTACCAAGGACTTCAAGAACTCTATGACCGCTATCAAGAACAAGGTTTTGAGATTTTAGACTTCCCTTGCAATCAGTTTATGGGACAAGCACCAGGTAGCCCAGAGGAAATCAACGCCTTCTGTAGCCTACATTATCAGACCACCTTCCCACGTTTTGCCAAGATAAAGGTCAACGGTAAGGAAGCAGATCCTCTCTATGTTTGGTTGAAAGAACAAAAATCTGGCTCACTGGGAAAACGAGTTGAATGGAATTTCGCTAAGTTTCTCATCGGTCGTGATGGGCAAGTCTTTGAACGCTTCTCTTCAAAAACAGACCCAAAACAAATTGAAGAGGCCATACGAACCCTACTATAATTTCACAATCTCACTATGATTAGGTTTCTTTTATCCTAATGAATAGTGAGATTTTTAATTAATACTCTTCGAAAATCTCTTCAAACCACGTCAACGTCGCCTTGCCATATGTATGTTACTGACTTCGTCAGTTTCATCTACAACCTCAAAACAGTGTTTTGACCAACCTGCGGCTAGTTTCCTAGTTTGCTCTTTGATTTTCATTGAGTATTAAATAGAACAAATGAATAAATGTCTACTAGGAATATCATAAACATCATGAGTTTTAATCAAACTAAAAGGACTTAGCCCTGCACAATACAGAACTAAATCCTTTGAATGAATAATTTATCTAACTTTTAGAATTCTTACAGAAATTCCAGTTTTTCTCTATTTGATACCAGACATTAGTTTTTCAATACGTGGAACATAGAAGAGTAAGATAATACCGAATACAATCGTAATTCCTCCAACAATTCCATAGTAAGCCACTTCAGTTTCGCTTGTATAAAATTTTACAATTTGAGCATTGATAGCTTGGGCAGCTGCATTACTCAAGAACCAGATAGACATCATTTGTGCTTGGAAGGATTTTGGTGCTAGCTTAGTAGTGACTGATAGACCAATAGGCGAAATCAACATCTCCCCCACAATCACAATAGCCCAACTCATAATCAACCAGAAAGGACTGACCTTAACATCTGTCCCAAAGAACATCCCTGGTAACATCATCCACAAGAAGGATAAACCCGCCGCAAATAAACCGTAAGCAAATTTCTTAGCGGAGGATGGTTGCTTTTTACCCATTTTCCCCCACAACCACGCAAAAATCGGCACATAAATCATAATGAAAAGGGGATTGATACTTTGGAAAAAGCTAGATGGAAAATGAATCTGATTCCCAAATACATTAAAGTAAAGTTGAGTTTGATCATCCGCAAATAGAGCGAGAACAACAGAACCCTGCTCCTCAATAGACCAGAAGAGTACTCCAGCGATAAATAGAGGAATGTAGGCAAATACTCGAGATCTTTCAGTGGCAGTTATTTTCTGACTAGATAAAATCTTAAAGAAATAGTAGATTGGAATGATTACCGCAATCACTGTAAAGATATTAACAATCATATCCACGTTAAACTGGTGAGTAAAGACTAAACCTATAACCACCAGAATAACCATGACAAGTGTAATCAGCAAGCGTTTAATCAAGGTCTGCTGGTCCTTCTGTGAAAGTGGATCAGTGGGGTAAAGACTTGATTCAGGCAGATATTTCTTCCCATCCAAAACATACTTCACTAGACCAAAGAACATCCCAATAGCAGCTAATGAGAAACCTAGATGGAAATTGACTTCCTGACCTAGATAACCCACTAGATAAGGGGCAACGAAGGCACCTAAGTTAATACCAAAGACAAAGATACTAAAACCTGCATCCCGTCTATCATCCTCTTTCTCATAAATTCCCCCCACCATATCTGAGATATTGGGTTTTAAAAATCCAGTACCAAAGATAATCAAAGCAATAGAAAGATAGAGAGCCACTTGTCCAAAAGGTGTTGCCAAAGCAATATGCCCTAGCATAATCAGAATCCCACCGTAAAAGACAGTCTTACGACTTCCTAAAATACGGTCACTGACAAAACCACCGATAACCGAGGACAAAAATACCAGCGAGCCATAAATCGCCATAACCGATGCAGCTGTGGTCTTATCCATTCCCAATCCACCATCTTGCACACTATAGTACATATAGTAAAGTAGGATAGCTCGCATTCCATAGTAAGAAAAGCGTTCCCACATTTCTGTAAAGAAGAGGGTGGACAAGCCCATAGGATGTCCAAAAAATGTTTTCTGTTTTTCCATATATATTCTCCTTTAACGATATAATAATTCATTTTACAGAATTTTCAAATAAATGTCAAACAAATCCTGTTTGTTTTAGAAAATTTCTGAAAAAATCACACGTCTCATACTTAATTCCATCATAAAACTCCATTTCAGACTAACTTCCACTTCGGTCAGGCAAGCGAAAGTTACTTTGAAAAATCACCTTTAAAAATTTGCTCTTATTTAGTTGAAAAATGTTTTAAACCTCGAAACATACTTATCCTCTCCTCTTCAGTAAACAAAAAACATCCCTATGCCAAACTTGTAATTACTAAAATACAAGCCAATAAGCATAGAGATGTAAAACTGTTACACATTAAAAAATAATAATTAGCAATCAAAGAATAGAAATTGTGTACGAAATGTCTCAATTAGTTTTCGCTAGTAAATATCATTTCCAACAAACGCCCTCTCAATTCCTTATCCTGATGATGCAAGATATTCATTAACTCATGAGAATTTTTGGCATTGATGAATTGATTTAACAATCTATCTTTTAATTCATATGGAAGAGAAGCAGTCTTTAGTAGTCTGAAAACTTCATCATTTAGGGATGTCCTTTTATGATCTTTCCATTCAAATCTAGCTGTATCATTCTTATTTGGCAATTCAATCATAGACACATTCGTTCCTTTAAAATGAATTCTATGTTTTCTATTACTTGGAACGATACTAGAATCTCCTTGTAATGTTAGCTCTACCATCCCCATTTCCCAGTCGATTGATAATCTTGTTTTATATCTTTGACCATTTTGATCTTCAATCATTTCAAAAGAATGTTGCTTGCCTGGGAATACATACCAATCTACAACTTCAGGTAAATCAACACCCATATCTATCTCAGAACCAACCAAGGGAATGATTGCACCACTTTTTGCAAACACAGGTATAGTCGAAATGTCTCTATAAACACTCAACTTCACACCACCTGTATATTTTTTCTCTGAAAAGAAGTCATACCATTCACCTTCAGGGAACCATACATCTACTTTTGCAGATTGGAATTCCAAATCCATCTTTTCTACAATGGGAGCCACCATCAGTTCTGTTCCAAAAAAGTATTGATTTGGAACATTATAGCTCTCATCATTCTCTGGGTAGAAATAATACATTGGGCTGATTAAAGGGGCACCTTCCTCGTGTGTCTTTACATTCATGGTATATAGATAGGGAATCATCTGATGTCTCAAACGAAGGTATTTCTTCATAATCTTAGATGTTGTTTCTGAAAAAAACCAAGGTTCTTTACTATTAAAGGGACTTCTAGAACTATGTAAGCGAGTAATCGGACTAAAAACACCAAACTGTAGCCATCTAGTTTGTAGCTCTTCGTCATAATCCCCCAGCATGTGCCCACCAATATCATGGCTCCACCAACTATAACCGATATTTGATGCTGTCGCTGTAAAATAAGGTTGAAATCTTAAGGAATTCCAACTAATAATAGTGTCCCCTGAAAAACCAACAGGGTAGCGGTGACTACCCGGCCCTGCATATCTTGATAAAATCAAACCACCTTCTGCATTTTTACAACTATCCTGATAGTGATAATGGTTTAAAAGCCACAGTGGATCCAACATGCCTTGAGTCCCCTGTTGCCAGTCAATCCACCAAAAATCTACTCCTTGCTTTTCTAGCTCATAATGAACATCTTTAAAGTAGGCTTCTCTAAAAGATGGATTAAAAAAATCAAAAATAGCAGGTTCCTCTAATTCTACATTTAACCCCAATCGTTTGGCAACTCGAGGATAAACTTCTTCATAAGCCCGTATACCATCAGCAGGATGGACATTTAAGGAGAGTTTTAACTTCCTATCATGAAGTTGTTGCAATAACTGTTCTGGATTAGGTATTAAGTTTTTATTCCAACTATATCCTGTCCACCCACTTCCAAAACGGGCTGGAATTTCAGTTATATGCCAATCCATATCTAACACACCGATAGATAATGGAATTTTCTCTGTTTCAAATCTGTCTATTAAATCCAAGTATTCATCCGACGTATAAGGCCAATATCTACTCCACCAATTGCCTAAAGCATATCTTGGCAACAAGGGTGTTGAGCCAGTCAAATGGTAAAAGTCTCTGATTGCTCCTCTATAATCATGTCCATAGGCAAAGAAATAGAGGTCAATTTGATTTTCTCTCTCAATATAGCCAGACTGTTCATCCCAAATAAATCCTTGAGAATCATCCAATAAGGCTATACCATTTCGGCTAATAATTCCATCTTCTAACGAGATTGCTCCATCTGCCTCATCCAGAGTCCGAGCTGTTCCTTTTAACGTTTCAATAGATTCACCAAAATACCAACGACTACCATATACGGCAAAATTTCCTTTTAATTCTATAAATAAATTTTCGGCGTTAAATTCTCCTTTATTAAAGTGCAGATGAAAATAGTCCGTCATAATATCTAGTACGTTTGATGTCTCGATATAATCTAACGAAACTTGGCCAAAATCTCTATTATAGATAAGTTGTGTCGTTCTATCCTCAAAACTTCCAGTTTGAGAGTATTCTAACCTTACTAACTTGTCTGTTAATACAGAGATTCGATAAAACTCTCCCTTAAAAATTTTCAATTTGTTTTCCTCCTTTTAGTAAATTGCTTTACTTTATCAAACATTTTATTCGTTATCGTTACATTCATCAATCCGCAAAAAGCAAATCCCCCAAATGTAAATACGTAAATAGCTGTTAAAACTCGTTCTGGACTACTAAAACTCATATACAGTACAGAAATATTAAATAAAACCAACATGATAGCTTGTATTGGATTTAAAATACAAATTAATACGCTATTTACAATACTATTTTTTAGATTATCTTTAAATAGACCAATATAGGGAAAAATAACACTCATCAAAAGTATTATAACAAATAAAAAGGGCAACACTAACAATAAACTATACTCTGAAAATAAACTTGAATAGCCCCAAAGACAATAGTTCACATATAAAAGTAATTCTATTAGGAGGATAAACAACCAAATAAAAGTTGATTGTTTAAAATTTCGTCTAAAGATCCGAAAATAATGATAAGCAATATCGGTATCTTTACCTTTTAAAATACGATACCACATTGTCGTAAGAGAAGTTAGTGATGCCCCAATTGTAACTATTGGAATACAACTCACAATAAATAGAGTATTTAAAATAATTAAATCTGTCAAAAAAGTTAAAATTCTAACCATTTTTCCATCTAATGAAAATAATTTTTGCATAATAGATATCTCCATAAAATCGATTGCCTTAACTCTATATTTTATAATGTCAGTTGTACAAAAATATTACCTAAATTATTTAAAAAACATTTCCAAATTTCTTTAAAAATTAGAATAAAGGAAGCGAGATAATCTGATGTTATCAGTCTCGCTTCCTATAATTAGCTAGTCCCTTGTTCATACAACCAAGAGTTCATATAAAATATTACTCTTTTACTTCTTTTTGGTAACGATTATATGCTTCCTGTTGAATCTTCATAAATTCGTCCAATCCCATATTCTTAAGAGTTTCTTTGTATGAGTCCCATTCTTTTTCTATGCCGCCTTCAACTACCCATTTAGATGCTTGTTGTTTGACATAAGATTCAATACTCACATAGATTGATGATAATTTGTTAAGTTCTTCTTGTGAATAAATCACATTAGGGTAAGCTGGCAACGCAAATTGTTTCAAATCTTGGTCCATCTTCAATTTCAATCCATCACCTTGTGTTTGATCGATTTCTACGCGACTATTGATATCATCGCTTACGTATTTAGGACCAAAATCTCGAAGTGAATTAATCCATGCCCATTCATCAGCTGATTTACCATCTTTAGGAGGTAACACTTTAAACTTATCACCATTCTTTTCAGTAGCTATTCCAAATGATCCATAGAAATTCTGAATACTTGCTTCATCTGTATATAATTTATCCAACCATTTCAATAATTTAGCAGGGTTTTTGCTCTTATTTGTAATCAAAATTTCATTTCGACCATAGTTGTAATGATCTGGATCAGAAAAGACATATTGTTTACCATCCATACCTTTTAAAGCAGGTAGAGCAATATATTCACTTGAATGTAAGCCAAACGTTGCATCTGCTGTCCAACCACTAGAAACACCTACTCTAGATACTCCCTTATCCATACGTTTCGCTACACTCATAGAGGTATCTTCTGTAAAGATTTCCGGATCAATCAAACCTTTTTTATAAGATTCGTGCATTGCTGCAATCCCTTGTTTATAACTTTCTTCTGTACGAAGGTAGACTGGTTTTCCATCTTTTACAGACATTTCATATGTATTATCTGCCCCTAAACGATTATTGAACGGAAGAATATATGAGAATGTTGGATCAAAGTTTCCTGCTCCGAATGGAATTTCATCAGAAGCATCTCCATTTCCGTTCGCATCTTTATCCTTAAATTCTTGTAGTACTTTTACTAAATCATCATAAGTTTCTGGAACCTTTAATCCTAAATTATCCAGCCACTTTTTATTAATAAATAGCTGATTAGCTACTGTAGGACGCATCGGTAATTTTTTAGGTAGACTGTAGATATGACCATCTGGTGAAGTAATCATCGCTTTAATCTTAGGTTCTTTCTCCATAGCCTTAGTTAAATTTGGCATGTTTTCCTTGATTAAATCTTCCAATGGAATAAATAAAGATTGGTTCTGAGCAATTTCTGAATCTGTAAAAGCATTTGAACCTAAAAATGCATCTGGTAAATCTCCGCTAGCAACCAAAACAGATTTCTTATCTGCCCAATCTGCAGCTACAAGTGTATCCCATTTAACATCAATACCTGCTTCCTTGGCAGAATCAGTTAGAAAACCTTTATGATAATCTTCCCCCCAGTCAGACCAACGAACAGTTGTGATTTTATAAGAATCTTCTCCAGACTTATCGTCCTTATTCGCATTATTAGAATTTGCACAGGCTGTTAAGCCAGCAAGTGTAACTGTTCCTAAGAACAAATATGTAAATGATTTATTTTTCATGTTTTTCTCCTATTCTTTCAAGGCGCCAATCATTACGCCTTGATTAAAATATTTTTGAACAAAGGGATATAGCAACATTATCGGAGCGGTTGAAATAACAATTGCTGCATATTTCATCATATCGGCTTTAATACGAAGATCTGATGCAACTTCTCCTGTTGCTTGCGATTGTAACATTTGATTACTAATTAGTAAACGTCTTAAAATTAATTGCAATGGTTGTAAATTTTCATTCGTTAAATAAATTAAAGCATTAAACCACGAATTCCAAATACCAACAGCAGTCCAAAGTCCAATAACTGCTATAATAGCTTTTGATAAAGGAACGACTATCTTAATAAAATAACGAATTGTACCACATCCATCAATTTGCGCAGCCTCCCACATCCCGTCTGGAATACTATTATTAAAGAAAGTTCTAGCAACAATAATATTGTATGATGAAACCGCAAAAGGTATTACCATTACCCAAAATGTATCAATTAGGCCAACATTCTTTACTGTTAAGTAGGTAGGAATCAAGCCACCTGATACGAACATAGGGATTATGTATAGAATACTCATCCATTTTCTACCAACTAATTCTTTTCTAGATAAAGCATAACCAGCTGGAATATTGACTACTAAAGCAACTAAGGTACCAACAACAGTATATAAAATTGTATTTAAATAGCTACGCAAAAATAAAGGTTGTTGAATAAGACGTAAATATCCATCTAATTTCCATTCTCTTGGAATAAACCATACCTTCCCGTTTGCAACATCTGAAGGATTACTAAAAGATGCAATCACTACAAACCATAACGGATAAACAATTAACAGGATAAGGAAAATTGCTAAACCATAGGTAACTATATCAAATAATAATTCAGAGTTCGTTTTTCTTGATTTATGAAACCATTTCACCTTAAGCACTCCTTCCTTTAAAAAAGACCCGTTCTGGTATATCTTTTTGAGAACCAGTTAACAGATAACAAAATTATTAGATTAACTACCGTGTTAAATAACCCTATAGCTGTCGAATAACTATACTGAAAGTTCACCATACCAACTTTATAAACATAGGTCGAAATTATCTCACTTCCTGCTAAATTAAGAGGATTCTGTAGTAGTAACACTTTCTCAAAACCTACACTTAATAAACTACCTGCTCTTAATATTAATAGAATCATAGCAGTAGGCAAAAGCAATGGTAATTCTATATGCCGAATTTTTTGTAACCTAGAGGCACCATCCATAGTTGCAGCCTCATAATATGTAGGATCAATTGCAGAAAGCGCTGCTAGATAAATAATACTATCCCAACCAATATGTTGCCATACATCGCTCCAAACATAAACACCTGCAAAATGACTAGGTTTTGATAAAAGATCTGGAATAGTAATTCCAACAGACTTAAATACATTCGCTAACAAACCACTAGTAGGAGATAAAAATAAGATGATCATCCCACACATAACCATTGTAGAGATAAAATGAGGTAAGTAAGTTGTCACTTGAAATATTTTTCTAAATTTCCCAACCCTTAACTGATTACTAATGATAGCTAGTATAATAGGTAAGGGGAATCCTACTACAATACTATAAAGTGAAATTTTTAATGTATTGAACATAGTTGTCCCGAATTGGAATGATGAGAAAAATTGAGTAAAGTACTTAAATCCTACCCACTGACTAGCAAAGATACCATTGGCTGGTGAATAGTCTTTAAATGCAATAATTAGTCCCAACATGGGAATATAGGAAAATAAAATTAATAGCAATATTGAAGGAAAAAGTAATATATATAACGGAATACTATGCTTTAATTTTATTTTATGAAGTTGAGATGCTACTTTCATTTTTTTCCTCCCATCTGATTTTCTACGTTTATTTTACACCATATAGAATTCTCTTAATAGAACTTTTTGGACTAGGTTTATCAATTTTTCAGTTTTTTAATTTTAAAAACTATTACTTTTCCGACATCTTGATAAAACATATCTGTTTTGTTACATGATATCGTATTTTCAAAGTGCTATAATTTTAAGAGGAGAATAGTATATGAAATTAAATCACGACTTATCAAAAAAACATTCCATTCATTTTTTCTTTAAACTCCTACTTGTACTACTATTGATAAATATTTTAATCAATATTGCTATGAGTAACATAACCAGAAATTTTATTAAAAACCAAAATATAGTACACCTACGTAGTTCAATTGAAATTTATGCTGACTCTGTTAATGAGAAATTGCATTCTGTAGAACGCTTTATGTACTCAACAATAACGCATAATGAATCTTTAGAGAGCTTAAATCATGTACACACGTTTCTTGAGTATCAAGAAAATCTTAAAAAAGTTCAAACTAGCTTTACAGAGTTTGAATATCAAAATGAAACCCATATGACATTCTTATTAGAAACCGATAGTACTGATCATTTTATAAATGTCTCCAATCTTTATATTCCATATGAAGATTATCTACTGTTAAAATCAAATCTAAAATCATTGCGTAGTGATATAAGTGACCGTAAATGGAAAAATGTAACTACTAAAAACAGCGAATACTTAGTTAAATCTGTTCATTACGAAGGAAAAATCATTTATGCCGTCATATCTTCAGAAGATATCCTAAAACCTCTAAAAAAACTCAATATTGGAAATAATGGTAAACTTTCCCTAAAAGAGCCTAACAATATACCCTCCAAAAACTACCTGATTCATGCTCAAAATGAAAAAACGCATTTACCTTTCGATATTTATGTTTTAGTCGATTATGCCGAAGTCTTTAGAAATATCACACTCTTAGAAGTATTTTTATCAGCTGTTCCTATCATTATCACCATTTTATCAATCATCATTATCCTGTATATTCGTCAATGGATGATTAAACCAATAACAAGACTCACTGAACGACTCTCTCAACTCGGGGACTCCATCCCCCCTTCTGAATTTTTTATATCTGAAGGTATACTAGAAATTGATAAGGCAAATGATAAACTTAATAAAGTAATATTTGACATGCAAGAATTAAAAATACGGGAATACCATTCACAACTAGAACTTAAGAAGATTGAACTTAATTATCTTAAAAATCAAATTCGACCGCATTTCTACTTAAATATGTTATCAATGATTCATAGTATGCTTCAAACAAAAAACTACAAAGAAATTGAAGAATTAACTATCCTAACTTCAAATTATCTCCGTCATTTATTTATGGCTAATCAAGATTTTTCAGAACTTAAAGATGAAGTTCAGCATATTAAAGATTATTTAGAAATACAACGAATTCGATATGGAAATAGCATCTACTTTTCACTAAACTACAATGATGACCTACAAAATACTCTTATCCCATCATTACTTTTACAAACATTTATTGAAAACACAATCAAACACGGTTTTTCATTTCAGGATTTATTTACAATTTTGCTATCGATAAAAAAAGTAAAAACTGAGAACTCAGATTATATTCAGATTTGTATCGAAGATAATGGTCCAGGTTTCTCTGAAGAAATTTTATCAAAACTAAATCAGAAACAGTCTCTAATAACAGAAGATGGACATCATATCGGGATAACAAACACCATCGAACGTTTAAATCTTCTCTATCCCAACGACTATACTATTACATTTGAAAATAATGAAGAAGGTGGAGCTAAAATTCTTTTACTCATTCCATACAAGATTATAGACGGAGGTTATAATGAACATTTTATTAGTTGATGACGATCGCTTTATCATTGAGGCTTTACGAGAGAAAATAAATTGGGATAAACTACACATTGACATTGTTTATGTTGCCTATAGCCTCACTCAAGCTCAAAATATTATTAGAGAGCATCCTATTGATCTCATGATAAGCGATATAGAAATGCCTCAAGGTAGTGGCCTCGAACTCTTATCGTGGATTAGAAATGAAAAATATGATATAAAAACAATTTTTTTAACCAATTACGCCGACTTCAACTATGCTCAAAAAGCAATTGAATTACAAAGCTTCGAATACTATCTAAAACCCATTAACTTCGAAAAATTAGAATTTATTATTCAAAAAGCCATTAGTAAAATTGAGAATCATAACTTAAACGGAAAAAATGATGCACTTTTACAAATGGAAGATAACTTCTGGTATGATTACCTTAGAAAACCTCAAATTTCTCGCATTGATGAGCTAGAAAATATAGCAAGCAAACAAGATTTTATTCTTCAAAAACACCAGTATTTTTTTCTTGCAGTTTTAACAATCAATCTTAATGAAGAAGATTATTCTGCAGAAACTCCATCATGGACTTCTCAACTAAAAAGAGAACTTCAAAGAATTTCACAACCTTCTAATAAGCTGATAAGTTTGTTCAAGATGGAAAGCCAGGTCGATCAATATGTTTGTCTCTTTAGAGTAGACTCTTCCAAACGTAGTGACAAACTGGCATATGAGGTTCATTCTCAAATTTCTAATAACTTTAGTAAATACTCAAACATTATATATAAAAGCTGCCACAAACTATCCGATATTTTATTTCATACCAAAGAACTCTACACTTATAATGAACAATATGTTTCTTATTGGAATACTATTACATGTGTTCCACATAGTTTTCCAACTTCCTTTAAAACAGAAACTCTTTCAATTACGTTTTTAGATACCTTAAGTGAATACGAATTAAGAGAAAAAATTAATTCACTTGCTAATAATTCTCAAATTCCTACTTTCACACTACAACAAATTTTACTAGATTGGACTCAACAAATAGGAATATATCTAGATCAAAAAGGAATTTCGGCACATAAATTGTTCCAAAACAGCACTCATGATTTCTTATTCCAACGACGCTTTCATTCAATTGAATCTTTTCAGGATTACTTTGATTATTACTGGTCACATGCTAAGAAATTTGCAACAAACATTGAAAACCAGAAAAATAGTATTCAACGCATTGTCGAATACATAGATCATCACTACTATGAAGATATAAATCGTTCTATATTAGCAGATATGGTTTATCTCAGCGCAGATCATTTAGCTAGAATTTTTAAAAAAGAAACTGGAGAAACTCTTGTTAAATATATAACGGATAAACGCATTAATGCTGCTAAATCTCTCCTATCTCAAACAAATATCTCAATATCACAAGTATCTTGTCAAGTAGGGTATGATAATTATTCTTACTTTACTAAAATTTTTAAACAAAGAACTGGACTTTCTCCTGGAGATTACCGTAAAACTTATCAAAACAAAATGTAAGCAATCTAAATCATTGAAATGATAAGTAAAATTCAAGGTCTGTAGTAATTTTTGAAATTCTACAGTTTTTCCAAAGATAACTCCATAAACTTATTTAAAATTGCTGATAAGGTAACTTCTTAAAAAGTCAGTTTGAGAAAAACAGCCCGTAAATATTTCTAGGATGAAACGTATACTATCAAGCTTTTACACTCCTGATAGTATGCGCTTTATTATGGAAATATTTCCTATTTTCTCTATTTCTAATGATTTACTTTAACTTCTTATCTCTTGGAAAGAACAACAAAAATATGAACTAGCAAAGTTTGGTATCATCAGTAATCCAGAACAATTTATTTTTACATATATCGACACAAAAGGAAACATCAACAAGCCTTTACATGCCGACTATCTAAACAATAAAATGAAAAGCATCAGAAAGCGACATAAAGAGCTGGCACATGCTACACCTCATAAATTACGCCATACAGGAGCAACACTTGCTAAACAAGCAGGAATGAGCTTAGAAGCTATTTCTGAAGCACTAACACATAGCGATACAGGTACAACTCAGATTTATGTCAATACTTCTAATGTAGTTCCTATAGCAGTTGGTGAATTTGCTTTAAAGTCTCTAAAACAATAAGGTGAAAATAAGGTAAACTTTGAGGTAAACTTTTCAAAAAAATACGAAAAAAGCACCCATAAGGTAAACTTTTGAGTGCTTTGAAACGTTGATATAATCGTATTGATTAACGTTTTGAGAATTGTGATGCTTTACGAGCTTTCTTAAGACCTGGTTTCTTACGTTCAACTTTACGTGAGTCACGTGTAAGAAGTCCTGCGCGTTTCAATGAATCGCGGAAGTCTGGGTCTACTTGAAGAAGGGCACGAGCGATACCGTGACGGATAGCTCCTGATTGACCAGCGTATCCACCACCTACAACGTTAACGAAAACGTCGTATGAACCTGCAGTTGAAGTAACTGCGAATGGTTGGTTGATGACAAGACGAAGGTCAGCGTGTGGGATGTACTCTTCAACATCTTTTTTGTTAACAGTGATTTTACCAGTTCCTGGAACAAGGCGAACGCGTGCAACAGCGTTTTTACGACGTCCAGTACCTGCATATTGTGCTTGTGACATACTTTATTGTTCCTTTCCTTAGATAAGTCCTGAAATATCAAGAACTTCTGGTTGTTGTGCAGCGTGAGTGTGCTCAGCTCCAACAAATACTTTCAACTTCATACCTTGAGCGCGTCCAAGAGTATTGTGTGGAAGCATACCTTTAACTGATTTCTCGATCAAACGTACTGCATTTTTAGAACGAAGTTCACCTGCAGAGATTTGTTTCAATCCACCTGGGTGGTTTGAGTGAGTGTAGTAGATTTTATCAGTTGCTTTTTTACCAGTCAATTTAACTTTTTCAGCATTGATAACAATCACAAAGTCACCTGTATCAGTGTGTGGTGTAAATGTTGGTTTGTTTTTTCCGCGAAGTACGCTAGCAACTACTGCAGAAAGACGTCCAAGTGGTACATCAGTTGCGTCAACTACGTACCATTTACGTTCAACTTGGCCTGGTTTAGCCATAAATGTTGTTTTGTTCATGATTTCTCCTATATATAGTTCGATTTTTGTTTACGGTGATGGGTGTTCCTTCCCATCGAAAAGTATTTGGAAGGTTCCGGGGCCTTTCAAATGGGGTAAACAATACCGCCTACTATAATACCAAATTTCACCCCTAAAAGTCAATAGATATGAAAAATATTTTTCTAAACTGTAACTTCTCAAAGTAACTTCCACCTCTCTCCCAAAACTGGAAGTTACTCTAAGACGACTCTGTTTTAGGGCCATTTGTCGTGCACTTTTTTCTGAGTCTTTTCTCTTTTGAACCCTTATATATCAAGAAAAAGAAAACCAGTGGAAGTTAGTCTAAGACGGATTTCCACTGATTTCACGCGTTTTTCTCACACTAAAAGCTAGGTTGTGAGAAACTGGAAGTTAGTTTGGTAATTTACCCTCAAAACGCTTTTTCTGATGTAAACCCTATCTACGATACTGTTTCAAGAAACGAGTCATCTTTTCTTGGATTTGGGCTAGTTCATCAACACGAGGAAGGTAAACGATACGGAAGTGGTCTGGTTCCTGCCAGTTAAAGCCTCGACCATGAACCAAGAGAACCTTTTCCTGCTTCAAGAAATCAAGGACAAACTGCTCATCATCATCGATACGGTACATATTGCGGTCGATTTTAGGAAAGATATAGAGCCCAGCCTTTGGTTTTACGGCAGAGAGACCTGGAATCTCTTGAATGGCATTATAAATGAAATTTCTTTGCTCGTAAATTCGTCCACCAGGAAGGAGCAATTCATCGACTGACTGGTGACCGCCCAAGGAAGTTTGGACGACTTGTTGGGCCAAAACGTTAGAGCAAAGGCGCATATTGGACAGCATATTGAGACCTTCGATATATCCCTTGACGTGTGTCTTAGGTCCAGACAAGACCATCCAACCCACACGGAAACCAGCAATACGGTGGGATTTTGATAGACCATTCATGCTGACACAGAAGACATCTGGTGCCAAGCTCGCCACAGGCGTATGCACATGTCCATCCATGACCATGCGGTCATAGATTTCATCCGCAAAGATAATCAAATCGTTTTGACGGGAAATCTCAATAATCTCCAGCAAGAGTTCCTTCGGATAAAGGGCTCCAGTTGGGTTGTTTGGATTGATAAGGACGATTGCCTTGGTATTGGAAGTAATTTTTGACTTGATATCGTCAATATCTGGATACCATTCTGCAGCTTCATCACAGATATAGTGAACGGCATTTCCTCCAGCTAGGCTGACAGCTGCTGTCCAGAGAGGATAGTCTGGCATTGGCACTAAGACCTCATCCCCGTTGTCCAAAAGCCCCTGCATGGACATGACAATCAACTCACTGACACCATTTCCAAGGTAGATATCATCAATATCTACGTTTGGGAATTTCTTCAATTGACAATACTGCATAATGGCCTTACGGGCTGAAAAAATCCCTTTGGAGTCAGAATATCCTTCACTATCACGCGCATTCATAATCAAGTCATGAATGACTTCGTCTGGCGCTGTAAAACCAAATTCTGCTGGATTTCCTGTATTCAGACGTAAAATCTTTTCTCCGTTTGCTCGCATCCGCATGGCTTCTTCCAAAACAGGACCACGGATATCATAAGCAACATGCTCTAACTTACTAGACTTGTTATATTCTTTCATCTTGTTTCCTCAATTCATCGAGATAGTAACATTATACCACTAGAAAGAGAATGCGACAAGTTTACTGAAATGTGTTACTAAAATCCTACAGAAGAAAAACCTCACTAAAAGCGAGGTCAAGACAGGGGAGATAGCAGGTGTTTTGCCAAAAAAACATCACATACCAAAAGATAAACCTAGAAAAAGCAGGCCTAAAAAGGAGTCATAGAGAAGATTAAACATGAGGAAAAGCCCCCATATCATCAAGTAATCCCAACGCCCACTTCGTTTTGCAACCAGGAATAAGATTAGATGGTAGAGTACATGAAAGACTAAAAATCCGATAAACCCTGGATAAAGAAACGGTACCAGACTCTCTAATTGCCAGATCATGACAACTTCTACCAAGACTGAAACTAGGATGATTCCATAATAAAGGAAATTTGATGTTTGAAAAGAGTTTTTCATCATTCTCCCTCCCTTCACTTCTTTCCTGCTATCCTTTCTTTTATTTTATCATATATTTATATAGATTTTAAGCGCTAACATTCTTTTGAAAAATACTTTTTTTGCTTTACTTCTATAGTGAAAAGGTTTACAATGATAGTAAGAAAATTTCAGGAGGTTTCATTATGGCACAACGTTACCAAAATATCATGGTCGCAATCGATGGTTCTAAGGAAGCGGACTTGGCTTTTATCAAGGGAGTTCATTCTGCTCTACGAAACGACGCTAAACTCACCATCGCACATGTCATTGACACACGCGCTCTTCAAAGCGTATCCACCTTTGATGCTGAAGTTTACGAACAACTCCAAGTTGACGCTGAAAGTCTGATGAAAGAGTACGAAAAACGTGCTAAAGATGCTGGTGTGGCAGATGTTCATATCGTCATTGAAATGGGAAATCCAAAGACCCTACTAGCACGTACTATTCCAGATACTGAGGAAGTGGATCTCATCCTCGTTGGCGCAACTGGTCTCAACGCCTTTGAACGCCTCTTGGTCGGCTCTTCATCTGAATACATTCTCCGCCATGCTAAGGTCGATTTGCTGGTTGTGAGAGAACAAGAAAAAACCTTATAATCACAAAGAAAAGGAGCTCAGCGCTCCTTTTTGTTTACTATTTATACTCTTCGAAAACCTCTTCAAACCACGTCAACGTCGCCTTGCCGTAGATATGGTTACTGACTTCGTCAGTTCTATCCACAACCTCAAAGCAGTGCTTTGAGCAACCTGCGGCTAGTTTGCTCTTTGATTTTCATTGAGTATTATTTCTCTCTTTATGGCGTTCGTAAGCCTTGAGCTGACGCTGCAGTTCCTTTTTAATCGCGGGTTCTGGAGCATATTTTTCTTCCCAATCGTCTGGCTTTAAGATTTTGTGGGTCACTGGATCAAAATGAGCCTTGCCGTCAGGGAAAATTTTCCCCATATTGGCCTGATGGACAATGTCAAAAATACGTTCTGGGTCCACCCCCATCAAGACAAAACTACCGTAGGTGAAGTAAAGTGTGTCAATCAAGGCATCCACCTGCCCTATCAAATCTTGCTGGGCAGGTGTCTTCTTGGCTACTTTCTCTGCTGCCTTATCAAGAGCCTGATGAAGTTGCGATAGAGCTTGACCAAAGTCCTCTTCAGAAGGGCTGGCAGCTCGGACAAACTCCACCAATTCTTCTATTTTAAAACCAGCCCTATGGGTTGCACCTTCTAAATCCCAAGCTCGAGGTTCTTCTTGGGTCCGTTCATCCATCATGTGGTGAAAGGTCTTGACCTTATTGAAATGATAGTCACGGCTGACAAAGACTTTTTCTGAAGACAAAACACCAAAATGTTCCAAGGCCTTGTGGATTCCGTCTTGCTGATTGCTAGTGGTAATGTGCTTGGCAACTTCCTTGACACTGCTACTACCATTTCCCATAGCAACCGACATACCGACACCAGCCAGCATTTCAAGATCGTTATCCGAGTCACCAAAGGCCATGACTTGGTTGAGGTCAAAGCCATATTCTTTTCCGACTCGACGAATACCTTCCAATTTAGAGTTTCCTTGATTGATGACATCCGCTGCAAAAGGATTGCTACGTGTCAATTTCAAATCTTCAAAATCAGCTGCCGCCTTCTCAGATTCTTCTGGCGTCATCAGCATCAAAACTTGGTAGATAGGCTGATTCATCAGATGAAGCAGGTCTTCTTCCTTTTGGGGAACCACCTTGCTGACCATGCGATTAAAAGACTGACTCACTGTCCGAGTTAAAACAGAGGGAACGAAGCGACTGATTCGTTGGGAAAAAGAACCCAGACCAAAGGACATGATTTTGGAACCCAGCATGGCATCCTTGGTCCCTAGGGCAATCTCCTTGCCCTCTTTTTTAGCATACGTAATAAGATGGCGCAAATGTAACTTGGAAATTGGGCTCGTGAACAAGACTCTTTCTTTATTAAAGATATACTGGCCATTATAGGTTACCGCAAAGTCCAAATCCAAATCGTCCATCAATTCCTTAACAAAAAAAGGTCCTCGCCCTGTCGCTACGCCAACTAGTACCCCTTGTTCTTTGACAATCTTAATCGCGTCCTTAGTGGATTTCAAAACACTCTTGCGATCGTTGACCAAGGTTCCGTCGATATCAAAAAAAACCGCTTTGACTTCCATCCTATCCCAATCTCCCCTTTTGTGATACAATGATTATACCACATTTCAGAAAGAGTGAGTAAATCATGCCTAAGAAAATCCTTGTTTTACATACGGGTGGGACTATTTCCATGCAGGCCGATGCTTCTGGCGCTGTTGTGACAAGTTCAGATAATCCCATGAACCATGTGTCCAACCCACTTGAAGGAATCCAAGTCCACGCCTTGGACTTTTTTAACCTGCCAAGTCCCCATATCAAACCCAAGCATATGCTGGCTCTCTACCAGAAAATTAAAGAGGAAGCTGCTTACTACGATGGAGTGGTAATCACACACGGGACCGATACTTTAGAGGAAACAGCCTATTTCCTTGATACCATGGAAGTCCCCCATATGCCCATCGTTCTAACAGGAGCCATGCGTAGCTCCAATGAACTCGGTAGTGATGGTGTTTATAACTATCTGAGTGCTTTGCGGGTGGCTAGCGATGACAAGGCTGCGGACAAAGGAGTTTTAGTTGTTATGAACGATGAAATCCACGCTGCCAAGTATGTTACCAAAACGCATACAACCAACGTCAGCACCTTCCAGACTCCAACACACGGACCACTTGGTCTGATCATGAAACACGAAATCCTCTACTTTAAAACAGCTGAACCTCGTGTTCGCTTTGACCTTAATCACATACAAGGTTTAGTCCCTATCATCTCGGCTTATGCTGGTATGACAGATGAGCTGATTGATATGCTGGATTTGGAACAATTGGACGGTTTGATTATCCAAGCCTTCGGAGCTGGTAATATTCCCAAAGAAACGGCTCAAAAATTAGAAAACCTTCTGCAAAAGGGAATCCCAGTTGCTCTGGTCTCCAGATGCTTTAACGGTATTGCCGAGCCTGTTTATGCCTACCAAGGTGGAGGCGTGCAGTTGCAAAAATCTGGTGTCTTCTTTGTTAAAGAACTCAACGCCCAAAAAGCCCGTTTGAAACTCCTCATCGCCCTCAATGCCGGACTAACAGGACAGGCTTTGAAAGACTATATGGAAGGCTAATACTCTTCGAAAATCTCTTCAAACCGCGTCAGCTTCCATCTGCAACCTCAAAACAGTGATTTGGGCAACCTGCGGCTAGCTTCCTAGTTTGCTCTTTGATTTTCATTGAGTATAACCCCTTCTCTAAAAAGTAAAATCAGGAAATCTGCACGATTCCCTGATTTTTTCTATTTACGTTTTCGTGTTGAGCGACGTTCTGTCAAACCATGAGGCAAGAGAACTTCACGTTCTTCCAACTCTTCCTTGTGCATAATCTTAGTCAACATACGCATACTAATGGCACCAAGGTCATAAAGAGGTTGGGCAATCGTTGTCAAGTTTGGACGGGTAAAGCGTGAGATTTGTGAATCATCACTAGTAATGATTTCAAAATCTTCTGGCACAGAAACACCCTTATCAGCCAAACCGTTCAAGACTCCTGCTGCCAACTCATCACCTGTCACAACTGCTGCAGTTGCATTTGATGAAATCAAACGCTCTGCTAAGGCGTAACCATCATCATAGCTATATTTAGATTCAAATACCAAACCCTCACTATAAGCGATTCCTGCTTTTTTCAAGGCTTCCTTGTAGCCAACTAAACGAACCTTACCATTGATGTCATCCACTAGCGGACCGCTAACGAAAGCAATACGCTCATTTTCTTTAGCAAGGTAACTCACTGCATCAATCGTTGCTTGCTTATAGTCAATATTGACACTCGGCAACTGGTGCTCAACATCGACAGTTCCTGCGAGAACAATCGGAGTACGTGAACGCGAAAATTCTGAGCGAATTTTATCTGTCAAGTGATAACCCATAAAGATAATGCCATCTACCTGCTTTGAAAAGAGGGTATTGACAACAGAAACTTCTTTCTCGTTATCTTCATCGCTATTAGCTAGGACAATATTGTACTTGTACATTTCTGCAATATCATCAATCCCTTTAGCAAGTGTTGAGAAATAGCCATTGGTAATATTGGGGATCACAACCCCGACAGTGGTTGTCTTTTTACTTGCAAGACCACGCGCCACGGCATTTGGACGGTAATCCAAACGATCAATCACCTCGAGTACTTTTTTACGAGTATTCTCTTTTACATTCTTATTGCCATTGACTACACGGCTAACCGTCGCCATTGAAACTCCTGCTTCACGGGCGACATCATAAATCGTTACTGTATCGTCTGTATTCATTTCATTTCCTTTCTATATCATACCTCACGAGACTCTAAAAAGAGACGGTATGAAAATTTCGTTTTCATGATTCTACTTATTCCATTTTATCACTATTTGTAAACACTTTCAAGCTTTTTTTGAAGATTCTTTGAAAAAATTTCATAGAAAACTATGTTTATGAAGAAAAAATCACCTTTTCTTGATTTTTAATCCTATTTGCTGTATGATAAGGGAAAAGAAAGGGGGAAGAAATATGGCTTTTACCAATACCCAGATGCGGTCTGCTAGTTTTGGCATTGTTACCAGCTTGCCTGATGACGTTATTGACTCTTTTTGGTATATCATCGACCACTTCTTAAAAAATGTCTTTGAATTGGAAGAAGAACTCGAGTTTCAATTGCTTAATAACCAAGGAAAAATTACCTTCCACTTCTCAAGTCAGCACCTCCCTACAGCCATTGATTTTGACTTTAACCACCCTTTCGACCCTCTTTATCCCCCGAGAGTTCTGGTTTTAGATATGGATGGTAGAGAGACTATCCTCCTCCCAGAAGAAAATGACCTATTTTAAAAACTCTAGCCTTCAGTTGCAAGTGACTGAAAACTAGAGTTTTTTTATTTTTTCAAAGCATTATACAAGTTACGGACAGGTTGCTTTAATGTAGGATGGATAAAATGAGGCGCAATTTCCTGTAAGGACTCAAGGACAAAAAGGCGTTCCGCTATGTAAGGATGAGGCAAGATAAGGTCATCTGTATAAAGGATCTGGTCCTCCACAAAGAGCAAGTCCAAATCAATCAAACGAGGTCCCCAATGCACTTCTCTCACCCGTCCCATCTCTGACTCAATGGCTAACAAGGTCTCTAACAAGACTGGTCCGGGCAACCATGTTTCTACCTCAACCACTTGATTTGCAAAGCTATCCTGCTCCACACCACCCCAAGGTTCCGTCGTCAAGACACTGGACTCTTTGAGAATATGGATACCTCGATTTCGCATTTTCTCAATGGCTTGTTTCAAGTTTTCTCGCTTATCTCCCATATTGCTTCCTAGGGCGATAAAGGCTCGTTGCTTGCGGCGATGAATAGTTACCGAGCAAGTATCTAGTGGCAAATGCACTGGCGCCCAAGGTTTTTTCAGTTCCAACTTCATTTCTTGGACAAGAGGATAAGCCTCAAAAGTACGTTCTACCAGTTTGTAGGCTACCGTTTCAATCAAGTCCTCAGTTGTTTCCTGAAACCAAGTCGTCCACTGCTGGCACAATTCTCCGTAATGGACAGAGGCTGTTAAATCCAAATCTGTCGCCGCCTTGGTCATATCATAGGATAGGATTGCGGAAATAACAAACTTCTGCCCCAATTCTTTCTCACTAGGAAAAAGACCATGATAGGCAAAAATTTCCAAATCCTTAATCTGCAGTTGATCCATAATGATTCCTTTCTAGAAAAATCCGCCCAAAGCGGATTCTTTTTATAGTCCCATTAAACGATAAGCTTGATCTCGAAGGTCCTTATCTGTTTCAAATAGACCACGAGCTACTGTCGTCAAGGTTGCAGTGCCTGGTTTTCTAACACCACGCATGCTCATACACATATGCTCTGCCTCAATGACAACAAAGGCTCCTTTAGCACCTAGATACTCCATCAAGGCATCGGCCACTTCGATATTCAAACGTTCTTGAATTTGTGGTTTTTTCGAATAAACTTCAACCGTACGGGCTAGCTTAGACAAACCTGCCACACGGCCATCTGGAATGTAGGCTATGTGCGCTTTCCCATAAAATGGCAGAAAGTGGTGTTCACACATGGTATGGAAAAAGATATCCTTTTCTACCACCATATTATCGTCGATAATCTCAAAGGATTTTGACAAATGTTCCTCTGCTGTTTGACCAAGACCTGAAAAAATCTCTTGGTACATACGAGCCACACGAGCAGGTGTTTCCTGCAAGCCCTCGCGGTTAGCGTCCTCTCCGACAGCCTCGATAATCATTTTTACAGCTGCTTCAATCTTTTGTGTATCCATTTTCGTTCTTCCTCTCCATCAGATAGGCTCTCACTTGGCTCAAGAAATACAAGGAACCTGTGACAATCCTAACTGTTTTTTTCTCTTCTTTTTTATCTGTCAATTTCTGCTCTAGAAAATCCTGCCAACTTTGGTAGCTGAGATTTCTAGACTTAGCTGCCTCTTCCAGCACGCTTTCATCAGTCGCCCGACTATCGTCAAAATATGTCAGGGTAAGCTCGGTATCTGGCATGGCCCCCAGCAAGTCCAACATATCCTCTAAGGCTTTGGTTTTGATGCAAGTAAAGAGGATTTCCTTATGATAATCCGCAAAGCGTTCTTGCAAGGTTGCCAATAAAGCCTTGATAGCATGGGGATTGTGGGCTCCATCCAAAATCATCAAGGGGTTCCTTGACACGACCTCCAGACGCCCCGGCCATCTTGTTTCTTCCAGAGCTTGAGCAATCAAGATATTAGCTGGTAACTTTCGACCAACTTCTTGACAAAAAGTATCAAGTAAAGCTATGGCCATCCCAGCATTCTCTATCTGGTGCAAACCAAGCAGGCCAGTCTGGAAGCGACCTTGTCTGACAGCACTTGTATAGTCAAATACTTCACCCGTTACCACACTCTCTTGGTGACCGACCTGATAATCTGTCCCGTAGGCAAGTCTCGGCGCATCTTTCCCTTCCGCAATGCGGGCAATCACAGCCAAGGCTTCTGGAGCGATACGACCTGTCACCAAGGGAATAGCTTGTTTGATAATACCTGCCTTCTGCTCTGCTATGGCCTCCAAGGTGTCACCAAGTAGGGCCACATGATCCAGTCCAATAGTGGTGATGCCTGTCAAAATAGGCTGGCAGACATTGGTACTATCCAAAAGTCCTCCCATGCCCACTTCCATGATGGCCACATCTACTTGCTCTGAAGCAAAGTAGTCATAGGCTATGGCTGTGATAATCTCAAATTCGGTTGTCCCCTGCAAATTGGTAGCCGATTCCCCTTCCAGCAAAGACTGATAGTCTGCCATGAGGGCTTCTAGCCTCGCTTCTGGGATAGATTCTCCATTGATGCTAATCTGGTCTGTGTAATGAATGAGATAGGGCGAGCTAAACACGCCAACTCTCAGCCCTAGCTTTTCCAGCAGATTTTTCAAAAAAGCAATGGTCGAACCCTTGCCATTGGTCCCTCCGACATGGATGACCTTGAGTTTGAGATGAGGATTGCCACGCAAAGCTAACAGTTCCACCATTCGTTCCAATCCAAAATGCGGCTGGTCCGTCCGATAGTGAGCAATCCACTGATTGTTTTCAAATTCTTTCATCTTATTTGTATTGTTTTAAATCTAAATTTTCCGCTTCATCAGCCAGACGAATAGCGGAGGCAATTTCAACTGCCATCCTGTGACTAGCTACATCATGCACTCGTACCACTTCTACCCCCTGTCTCGCAGCGATACTAGTTACATGAGCCGAAGCCGTATCTCGATTGCGGAAACCAAGTTCTGTCTCAGGATTGACTTCAAAACCACTTTCTTCAAGGATATTGATGACAAATCGCTTACGCGACACTCCGAGAAAGATTGGATATCCTTTCTGCTGTAGTTTATCCAGATCCCGTAAAAGAAGCAGATTTTCTTTCTTGGTCAGACCAAAGCCAATTCCTGGATCCAGCAGGATGTTTTCTTGAGCAATCCCAGCTTCCTCTGCTCTCGCTAGTGCTCGTACAAAGAAAGCCTCCGTCAACTCTTCGATTGGTAATTTTTCAAAGTCAGCTAACTCTTCCTCTGTAAAAGCTTGTCCAAAACCAAAATGAGGGAATATAAGCGAGCTAGGGTGATGAGGTCGAGCCATAACTGGATTAAACATGAGGACCACTTTCGCTCCAGCCCTAGCTACCACATGGGCCATTTTTTCGTCACCCATGAGACCAGTGATATCATTGACTAGATTGGCACCAGCAGCCAAAGCAGCCTCTGCTACCTGACTCTTCCAAGTATCAATAGAGATGAGGACATTACTTTCCTTGCGAATAGCTTTGATTACTGGAACAACACGCTGGATTTCCTCTTCTATCTCAACATAGCTGCTTCCCGGCCGAGGCCGAGTCGATTCTCCGCCGATATCGAGCATGCTAGCCCCTTCTACTATCAATTTACGAGCCTGCTGGAGTGCCTGCTCAAGAGCAAAAAATTGACCACCGTCCGAAAAGGAGTCTGGGGTTACATTGATAATTCCGCAAATAGCTGTCTTTGCATGATTGACTTTACTTGACATATCGGTCACTCCCTCAAGGCTTTTCATCATATTATTTCTCTATTTTACCATAAAAAGAAAAAAATGGACACGATTGCATTCATCTTTTTCCCAGTAGAAACAAGTAAGCAATTGTCAAAAATCTTAAACAGAAATCCCTAATGTCCGACTCATGATCACCACAAGAGCCAACAAACAGAAAACAACCCCATTCACAATCATGTGAAGTAAGATAGACATTTCCAAACGTTGGGTCTTGTAAGCCGTCCAAGACAGAACGATCGACATAACTCCATAAATCAATAAAGAAGGTAAATTACTCGGTTGATGCAATAAAGCAAACACAATCGTACCAACTACAAATCCCCAGCTCTCCTTACCTCGGAAAATCTTTTTAGGAACAATCCCACGACACAAGATTTCCTCACAAATCGGAGCAAGCAAGGCTAGCAAGAAGAAGCTAGAAATCAGAGAACTATTCTGAACCATATCGTTAATCTGAGACTGGTTAGCTGTTGTCGTCTCATTTGACAGTTGTAACAAGATAGAACCAAGTATGTTTGAACAGATAATGACTAAATAACTTAATCCCAATCGTGCTAGGTCCTTAGCTCTAAAAAAAGAAAAATTAAAACTTGCTAACTGCGTTTTACGAGCTCCAATAATAAACAGCACCAGAACTACAATCGAAATACCAGCAACTATCAGTCCTGACTGCAACAGTGGTACTGCATTTAAAGTTAAAATAGCAGTAACCCCTATAGGAATCTGATATAAGATTGTCGCTAGCAAGAAAACCAAAAGCCATCCTGCACGATTCAACAATTCTTTCCACATACTTTTCTCTTCCATCATTCATCTCCTAGACTTTGTATTAAAAAAAGGGGGAAATCCCCCTGGGTCATTCTATTATAGTGCCATGCTGATATAGTTCAGGATAAACAAGGCATCCAAAATCCAAATCATGACATGAACATCTTTAGCTTGACCTTTGACAAGCTTAGTCAAAGTGTAAGTCAAGAAACCAACCGCAATCCCTTGGGTGATAGAGTAGCTGAATCCCATAAAGATAGATGTGAAGAAAGCAGGAACCGCTTCAGACATATCGTCCCAATGGATATTTTTCAAGCTAGCCAACATCATAATTCCAACGATAATCAAGATTGGAGCTGTAGCGGCTGTTGGTACAATCGCTAGAAGTGGGCTAAAGAAGCTTGAGATCGCAAAACAGATAGCTACAACCAAAGCTGTCAAACCAGTACGTCCACCTGCACCAATACCAGCAGCAGACTCAACATAAGTCGTTACGTTCGAAGTACCTGCGATGGCACCAATTGAAGTACCAATCAAGTCAGAGTAAAGAGCCTTATCCAACTTAGCTGATTGGTGATTTTCACCATTTGTTGCTACAATACCAACTTTTTCACCTGTACCGATCAAGGTACCAATCGTGTCAAAAATATCTGTCAATGAGAAGGCAAGAATGGCCATCAGAGTTTCAGGCAAGCGAGCTGTATCTGAAATCAAAGCTCCCAAACCTTCTGAACCAAGAGCTGCACCAAAGACTGTCTTCAAGTCTTCAAAAGCTGCACCAACATGGTTATTAGCAAAATCGATACTAGACAAATCTACCAAACCAACTGCGATAGCAAGAACAGTTGTTGTCAAGATAGAGAGGATAATTCCCCCTTTAATCCCTTTAATGACAAAGAAGATTGTGATAGCAAGTCCTGCAAGAGCCACCAAAACAGCTGGATTATTAAAGCTGACCAAGCCTGGAACTGCTGAAGCATTTGCTGTAATCGCTGCTTGAGCTTTATCAGCCCCTTCTCCTGCAACCGTGTAATTCCCTGGATCGATAGAGAATTTCAAAAGCCCAGCATTCTTAATCCCCACGTAGGCAAGGAAGACACCGATACCAGCTGAAATTGCTGAGCGAAGGGCGTTTGGAATCGATTCAATGATCATCTTACGAACATTTGTCAAGGTAATAATCAATGAGATAATTCCACAAATGAAGACCATAGCTAGGGCTTCTTGCCAAGAATAACCGAGTCCAAATACAACTGTAAAGGTAAAGAAGGCATTGAGTCCCATACCTGGTGCTTGAGCATATGGCAAGTTGGCGTAGAAGGCCATCATCAGGGTACCAGCAACTGCACCGATAATCGTTGCGAGAAATACACCCTGAGCAGGCATTCCTGTTTGCGAAAGAATTTGTGGGTTTACAAAGAGAATATAGCTCATTGCAAAGAAAGTTGTTAAACCAGCGAGAACCTCTGTACGAACGTCTGTACCGTTCTCTTTTAGTTTAAATAATTTGTCCATTATCAATCTCCTTTTAATTTTTACGAACAATAATAGAATTATATCATTTATCATTCACTTTTTCAATATCTTTGTTTGATTTATTTAAGAATTTGATGAAATTTCTTTTTTTGTTTCGAATCTGCTTTTCTGCCTGCTTTTTGTTATAATAGTAGACATCTTATCTGAAAAGACACTAGAAAGGTCCCTATGACGAAAAAAATTATTGCAGTTGACCTGGATGGAACCCTGCTCAACTCAGACAGTCAAATTTCTGACTTTACCAAAGAAACCATCAAAAAAGTTGCTGAAAAAGGCCATCAGATTATTATCACTACCGGTCGCCCTTACCGCATGTCAAAAGATTTTTACCATGAACTAGGCTTAGACACTCCTATGATTAATTTCAACGGCTCCCTTACTCACTTACCAGACCAAGTTTGGGATTTTGAAAAGTGTTTAACTGTAGACAAAAAATATCTTTTAGATATGGTTCGACGTTCAGAAGATATTCAAGCCGATTTTATCGCTGGTGAATATCGTAAAAAATTCTACATTACAAATCCTAATGAAGAAATTGCCAATCCCAAACTATTTGGTGTGGAAGCTTTCCAGCCTGAAGATCAATTCCAGCCTGAGTTGGTAACCAAGGATCCTAACTGTATTCTGTTGCAGACCAGAGCCAGTGACAAATATGCCTTGGCAAAAGAAATGAACGCCTTCTACCAGCATCAACTTTCTATTAATACTTGGGGTGGTCCGCTCAATATCCTTGAGTGTACCCCAAAAGGTGTCAACAAAGCCTTTGCTTTGGACTACTTGCTCAAGGTAATCAACCGTGACAAAAAAGATTTGATTGCCTTTGGAGATGAACACAATGATACCGAAATGCTCGCTTTTGCTGGGAAGGGCTATGCCATGAAAAATGCCAACCCAGAGCTACTCCCTTATGCGGATGAGCAAATTGCCCTGACCAATGACCAAGATGGGGTTGCCAAAACCCTGCAAGACTTATTCTTATAGTCCATTCTGACCAGCTTGCGAGCTGGTCTTTGTGCTCTTTTCACAGTCTCATCAACCAGTTAATCGATTGTTCTACTTTTTGCTTCCAAAACCTTGGAAAAGGCTTTCTTTTGTGATATAATTCACATATAAATACAAGAGAGCTCGTCATACTCGACTCTGTTGACACAAAATCAATCCAGTCCCGTTATCCCTGTTCTCGGTCAATATAAAGGAGGATAGCTATGAAAGCTGTTGTTGTAAATCCAGAAAGCACTGGTGTTGCTGTTGAAGAAAAAGTGCTCCGTCCACTTGAAACTGGAGAAGCACTTGTAGAAATTGAATACTGTGGTGTTTGCCACACTGACCTCCACGTTGCCCATGGTGACTTTGGTCAAGTACCAGGACGTGTTCTTGGCCACGAAGGTGTTGGTATCGTTAAAGAAATTGCCCCAGATGTGAAAAGCCTTAAAGTCGGTGACCGCGTCAGCGTTGCTTGGTTCTTTGAAGGATGTGGTACTTGCGAATACTGTACAACTGGTCGTGAAACTCTTTGCCGTACAGTAAAAAATGCTGGCTACTCAGTAGATGGTGGTATGGCTGAACAATGTATCGTAACTGCAGACTATGCTGTCAAAGTTCCTGACGGACTTGATCCAGCCCAAGCTTCTTCTATCACATGTGCTGGTGTAACAACCTATAAAGCTATTAAAGAAGCAAAAGTTGAACCAGGCCAATGGGTTGTTCTTTACGGTGCTGGTGGACTTGGTAACCTAGCGGTTCAATACGCTAAAAAAGTATTCAATGCTCATGTCATCGCGGTTGATATCAACAACGACAAACTTGCCCTTGCAAAAGAAGTCGGTGCTGATATCGTTATTAACGGCCTAGAAGTTGATGATGTACCAGGACTCATCAAGGAAAAAACTGATGGTGGAGCTCATTCAGCTGTCGTAACTGCTGTGTCTAAAGTTGCCTTCAACCAGGCTGTTGACTCAGTTCGTGCTGGCGGTCGCGTTGTCGCTGTCGGTCTTCCTTCTGAAATGATGGAACTCAGTATCGTCAAAACCGTTCTAGATGGAATCCAAGTTATCGGTTCGCTTGTTGGAACTCGTAAAGACTTGGAAGAAGCCTTCCAATTCGGTGCAGAAGGTTTGGTAGTTCCAGTTGTCCAAAAACGTCCAGTAGAAGATGCTGTTGCAATTTTCGACGAAATGGAAAAAGGTCAAATCCAAGGACGTATGGTACTCGATTTCACCCACTAATCTAATAAAAACCTATTTTAAAAGTTGGAATACGCTTCCAACTTTTTTATATTAAATTTTTTAATAAGGGTTCAAAAAAACTTCTCTAAAACTCAATATATCAATATTTTCAGATGTAATCTTTTTAATTATTTTATGATAAATAGTTGATTTTTAGATGAAAACGGTTTATACTTAAAAAGTCTTAAAGTTTTCTTAAACGAAAACTAAAACAAAAAAGGAGGAATGACAATAATGAGTATCGGAATCATTATTGCGAGCCACGGCGAATTTGCTGCGGGTATTCATCAGTCAGGATCTATGATCTTTGGTGAACAAGAAAAGGTTCAAGTTGTAACCTTTATGCCAAATGAAGGTCCTGATGATCTATACGCTAAGTTTAATAACGCTGTTGCTGCATTTGACGCAGAAGATGAGGTTCTAGTTTTGGCTGACCTTTGGAGTGGATCTCCATTTAACCAAGCTAGCCGCGTGATGGGAGAAAATCCTGAGCGTAAGTTTGCCATCATCACAGGACTTAACTTACCGATGTTAATCCAAGCCTACACAGAGCGCCTCATGGACGCTGCTGCAGGTGTAGAAAAAGTCGCTGCGAATATTATTAAAGAAGCCAAAGATGGCATCAAGGCTCTTCCAGAAGAGCTAAACCCAGTTGAGGAAGTAGCAAGCGCTGCAGCTGCTCCAGTTGCCCAAGCTGCTATCCCAGAAGGAACTGTCATCGGAGACGGTAAACTCAAAATCAACCTTGCCCGTCTAGACACTCGTTTACTTCACGGTCAGGTTGCAACTGCTTGGACTCCAGATTCAAAAGCAGACCGTATCATCGTTGCTTCAGATAACGTAGCTAAAGACGAATTACGTAAAGAATTGATTAAACAAGCAGCTCCAGGTAAAGTGAAAGCAAACGTTGTTCCTATCCAAAAACTAATCGACGTTGCAAAAGATCCTCGCTTCGGAGAAACACATGCCCTTATCTTGTTTGAAACACCTCAAGATGCTCTTCGTGCTATCGAAGGTGGCGTGCCAATCAAAACTCTTAATGTTGGATCAATGGCTCACTCAACTGGTAAAACAATGGTTAACAACGTTTTGTCTATGGATAAAGAAGACGTTGCTACATTTGAAAAAATGCGTGACCTTGGTGTTGAATTTGACGTACGTAAAGTACCAAACGACACCAAAAAAGATTTGTTTGACTTGATCAACAAAGCAAACGTGCAATAATCGATTTTATGAAAGGATTTTAAAGATGTCTATTATTTCTATGGTTTTAGTAGTCGTTGTAGCCTTCCTAGCAGGTCTTGAAGGTATCCTCGACCAGTTCCAATTCCATCAACCAATCGTAGCTTGTACCCTTATCGGTCTTGTTACTGGTAACCTTGAAGCAGGGATTATCCTTGGTGGTTCTCTTCAAATGATCGCCCTTGGTTGGGCTAACATCGGAGCTGCCGTAGCTCCTGACGCTGCTCTTGCTTCTGTTGCTGCTGCCATTATCATGGTTCTTGGTGGCGACTTTACTAAGACAGGTATCGGTGTTGCCCAAGCGGTTGCTATCCCTCTTGCAGTTGCTGGTCTATTCTTGACTATGATTGTTCGTACACTCTCTGTCGGATTGGTTCACACTGCTGATGCTTCTGCTAAAAAAGGTGACTTCAAAGCAGTTGAACGTGCTCACTTTGTCGCACTTCTTCTTCAAGGTCTTCGTATTGCAGTCCCTGCAGCACTCCTTCTAATGGTACCAACTGAAACCGTACAAAGCATTCTAAATGCTATGCCTGATTGGCTCAAAGATGGTATGGCTATCGGTGGTGGTATGGTCGTTGCCGTTGGTTACGCTATGGTTATCAACATGATGGCAACTCGTGAAGTATGGCCATTCTTCGCTATCGGTTTCGTGCTTGCTGCCGTGTCAGATATTACCCTAATCGGATTTGGTGCTATCGGTGTTGCTATCGCTCTTATCTACCTTCACCTTTCTAAAACTGGTGGAAATGGTGGCGGAGGAGCCGCAACTTCTAATGACCCAATCGGCGATATCCTAGAAGACTACTAAGATAAGAAAGGACTGAAAACATCATGACTGAAAAACTTCAATTAACTAAATCAGATCGTAAAAAAGTTTGGTGGCGTTCAACTTTCTTACAAGGTTCTTGGAACTATGAACGTATGCAAAACTTGGGTTGGGCTTACTCATTAATTCCAGCTCTTAAAAAACTCTACACTAAAAAAGAAGATCAAATCGCTGCTCTTGAACGCCATCTTGAGTTCTTCAACACTCACCCATACGTAGCCGCTCCAATCATGGGGGTTACTCTTGCACTTGAAGAAGAACGTGCTAACGGTGTTGAAATTGATGACGCTGCTATCCAAGGGGTTAAAATCGGTATGATGGGACCTCTTGCTGGTATCGGTGACCCAGTATTCTGGTTTACAGTACGCCCAATCCTTGGATCACTCGGTGCTTCACTTGCCCTTACTGGTAATATCTTAGGTCCAATCCTCTTCTTCGTTCTTTGGAACTTGATTCGTATGTCATTCTTGTGGTATACACAAGAGATTGGATACAAGGCTGGATCAGAAATCACTAAAGACATGTCTGGCGGTATCCTCCAAGACATCACTAAAGGTGCTTCTATCCTTGGTATGTTCATTCTTGCTGTCCTTGTTCAACGTTGGGTAAATATTAAATTTGCTTTCGATGTTGCCAAAGTTCAACTAGATGAAAAAGCTTATATCCATTGGGATAAATTGCCAGAAGGATCTAAAGGTATCCAAGAAGCATTCGCACAAGTAGGACAAGGATTATCTCAAACATCTGAAAAAGTTACTACTTTCCAACAAAACTTGGATATGTTGATTCCTGGACTATCAGGACTACTCCTTACTTTCCTTTGCATGTACTTGCTTAAGAAAAAAGTATCTCCAATCACTATTATCCTTGCACTCTTCGCAGTGGGTATTGTGGCACATGTTCTTCACATCATGTAATCAAGCAACTCAAAAGGAACCAGGTTCTAATCCTGATTCCTTTTTTCTATTCTTTTATTCAGCCAAGGCTCCCATTGGATCCCATGGTGCAAGAACAATTGGTTCTGCTTCATAGGCAGCTTGTTCTTCTGCTGTCAGCAATTCTTTGCGAACAACAATCTGGTAAGTGTATTCATCCATCCAAGCGTCTGAGGCAACAAAGTAACCATCTGTACCGACCTTGTCTCCCCATGAGTTTTCAACCTTCCACTTGGTTGACTTACCATTTTCATCCAAATCAACACCTGTCAAGACCATGGCGTGGGTCATCAAGCTTTCGCTGTAGTCCAGACGTCCAGCCTTATCTTGAGTGAATTGAATGTCCATGCTTGATTCGAAGTCATAAACATCTGTCGCAAGGATGCCAGCTTTACGGTTGCTGAGCTGACCAACATCAGAACCAAACCAAACAGTCTCGCCTGCTTGCATTTGAGCAATCGCCAACTCTTTTAAGCGCTCCATCGGCACGTTGATGTAGCGAACCGCACGGCTACCAACTACATTCCCCAACATCTCAACTGTGTAAGATTTTCCGTAAGGCTTGTCAGCAGTGGGAGCATTGATAACAGAAACATAATCTTCTAAAGGAAGATTGACATATTTCTTGTAAAATTCTTGTGGTGTAATGCCCTTTTCACTTTGGTAGTTGTTATCCTTATCGCGATAAGCAAAGTCAAATGTACGTGGTGGAAGACCCAATGACATAGCAAGGAAGTTAAAAATTTCTTGCAAGAGGTCTTCTTTCTTAGCTTGAACAGTCGCTTGGTCTGCGCCAGAAGCAAGCAAGTCACGCAAGATTTGAGCATCTTGACGCAGCAATTTGTTGAGAATGGCATTTAGCTCACGGCTGCTACTAGATGAAACAGACTCAGGGTAAACTGACTTAGGCACGACACCGTATTTCTCAAAGAGAGAAACGACCATATCCCATTGACCCCCATCTTGTTGTGGAGTTTGAAGTAAGAATTTAACCTTACGGCTCGTCAAGTCTTGGTCTGCAGTCGCAATCACTTGCTCCAAGAACCAGTTTGATTTCTCATACTTGTCCCAGAAGAATGTGTGGGCCTGTGACAACTCAAAATTTTCCAATTTATATTGTGAAATGAGTTTGTGGCGGAAGGTGTTGAGAGCCGCAAACATCCAGCAACGACCAGATGCTTTCTGGTTAGTAACCTTGTCCTTGGTCAAATCCAATGAGAAAACAGGGGTATTGTCTACATGGCTCTGACGACGTTCTAGAGCTGCAAAAATTCCGTTGTGGCTGGCAGCATTTTCAATAGCTCGGTATTTTACATTTGCTTCATAATTGGCAAATAGTTTATCTGTAAATGATTCTTGAATCGTGTTCATAGATTCCTCCTTTTATTCTACAGTCTATTATAACTCTTTTCACAAAGGAAGCAACTGAAAAACATAAAAGGCAAGGACATTGTCCCTCCCCTTTTTCGAATATAAAGCAAATTAAGCAATACTAGCAAGAAGATTTTCCAATTCCTCCTTGGTCAAGCGACGCCATTCTCCTCGCTGCAAGTTCTCATCTAAAACTAAAGTTCCCATAGTCAAACGTTGCAAGTCTACTACTTCCTTGCCACAGTAGGCCACCATACGCTTGACCTGATGAAACTTCCCTTCTGCAATGGTCACACGGATTTGACTCTGATTCTTTTCTGCATCTGCGGAAAGAATCTCCAGTCTAGCGGGTTGACAGGTAAAGTCTTTGAGAGAAATACCCTTGGCAAATGTCTCCACATCTTCTTGGGTCATGATTCCCTTGACTTGTGCCTGATAAGTCTTGTCCACATGACGCTTTGGCGAAAGAAGAGCATGAGCCAGCTGACCATCATTGGTCAAGAGTAAAAGACCATGCGTGTCAATATCCAAGCGTCCTACTGGGAAAACTTCCTTGCTCCGAGCCAAGTCATCCAACAAGTCCAACACCGTTCTGTGTTTAGGATCTTCAGTCGCTGAAATAACCCCTTGGGGCTTGTTCATCATGTAGTAGACAAACTCTTCATACTCCAACACTTGTCCATCAAAGCGAATCTCATCTCTTTCTTCATCAATCTGCAATTTAGCTGACTTTTCTTTTTTACCATTTACCGTCACGCGACCAGTCTTGAGCAAGTTTTTGACCTCAGTTCGGCTCCCCACAGCGCAGGCAACTAAAAATTTATCTAATCTCATAGAACTATTATATCACACTCAAAAGGAGGCTGGTACAATGACCAACCTCCTTTTCGTTTCAGATTTAAGAAATTAACTTCCACGTCTCCAGAAAATCGCTAAGACAATCATGGAACCTAGTACTGCCGGAATAATGGCAGTTCCTGCTATTATCGGTCCCCAAGTCCCAAAAAGCAAGTGGCCTATAAAGGCACCAATCCAGCCGAGAAACATTTTCCCAAAACATCCCATTCGCTCTCCACGATTGGTTAGAGTACCTGCTAAAAATCCCACTAGGAGACCAACGAACATACTTCCTAACATATTATATCCTTAATTTGCCCAATCTCCGTTACGGAAGAGTGGTACACGTGTCCCATCCTCACGGATACCATCGATATCCATTTGACTAGACCCAATCATAAAGTCTACGTGAACATCTGAACGGTTAAGCCCCGCGGCTTCAAGCTCCTCTTCGCTCATCTCCGCTCCACCAACAACGCTAGTTGCATAGGCTGCACCGATAGCCAAGTGATTTGACGCATTCTCATCGAAAAGGGTGTTAAAGAAGGTAATGCCTGACTGAGAAATTGGGCTTGGATCGGGTACCAAGGCACATTCACCTAAGGCACGCGCACCCGCATTTTCAAAGACAAGGTCTTTCATGACCTGATCACCCTTCTCAGCAGTGATATCAACGATTTGTCCATCCTTAAAGGTTACTTTAATTCCTTCGATGATATTTCCATTATAGCTAAGCGGTTTTGTAGAAGTGACATAACCATCTGCACGACGGAAGTCAGGCGCTGTGAAGACTTCCTCTGTCGGCATATTTGGCAAGAATCCTTCGCCCTGTGCATTGATAGCACCAGCTGATTCCCAAACGTGGTTCTTTGGCAAACCAAGTGTCAAATCGGTCCCTGGAGCTGTGTAGTGAAGAGCTGAAAATTGCTCTTTATTAAGCATATCGGCCTTGCTCTTGAGGATAGCTGCATGCTCTTCCCAAGCCTTAACAGGATCTTCTTCATAGATACGGCAAGTTTTAAAGATTTGGTCCCAAAGAAGATCGACTGCTTCTTCGTCGCTCGCAGCATTTGGGAAAACTTTCTTAGCCCACTGAAGCCCAGCAGCGGCTGCTACAGTCCAGCTAACCTTGTTGGATTGCGTTGCGATTCGCATTGGTTTCATGGCAAGTCCCATAGCTTTAGCAGAAGCTGAAAGCTTATCAGCATCCACACCGTTCAAGGCACCTGGGTCAGAAGAACGAACTCCAAGACGGCTAGCCTTGTTCTCCAAGAGATAGTTCATCTCAGCAATCTTATATTCTGGCACATTGTCCAAACGCTCCATCGGTGCGTGGAGGAATTTCTCACGGTTGATGACATCATCTGTCCACTGAACGATCACCTCATGTGCACCCAAAGCATAAGCTTCTTTGACGATTAAGTGAGCCAACTCACGTTGCTCCACATCGATAGAGAGAGCCAAAGTATGACCAGGTTGCACATTGATTCCGTTTGCAACCAATAATTTCGCATATTTTTCTAGATTTTCTTTAAAATTTGGTAAAACCATTCTATTCTTCCTTTTCTTTTTGTTTATTTTTCTTTCAAAGCAGAGAATAATCCTGCTAAAGCAATGGCACCTGACAAGAGTGCTGTCGATAGAAGAATTGTACGATCAGCAAGTTCTAATTGATATTCAAATACCTTCTCAGCCGGCTTATCTTCCGCAAAAATTCTTAGTTTCATCTATTATTCCTCCAAGATCTTAAAACAACTCATCAAACAAACTGAGCTGGTTATCCTCTGGCATATTGCCGAGAATCCCCATTTCATCCATTTTTTCAACCAAGGTTGATGAGAGCCCTCCACGCTTACGCAATTCTGTTTTAGAGAGAAATTCTCCCTCTTCACGCGCTCGCACCAATTGCTTGGCAACGTTCTCTCCCAGACCATCCATTGCTACAAATGGCGGGATGAGGGTATCCCCATCGATGAGGAACTCTGTCGCCTGACTGCGGTAGAGATCGAGTTTGCCAAACTTGAAACCACGTTCCCACATCTCATTGACAATCTCAAGAGTTGTATAGAGATCAATTTCCACATTAGAGGCTTCATTGTTCTTCCGTTTTTCAGAGATTTCTTCCATTCTGCGCTTGATAGCATCCAAGCCTGCACCCATAGTCTTGATATCAAAGGCTTTAGCACGGATTGAGAAGTAAGCACAGTAGTAATAAATAGGATGGTGAACCTTGAAGTAAGCTACACGCAAGGCCATCATAACGTAGGCTGCCGCATGGGCTTTAGGGAACATGTACTTAATTTTCCCACAGGACTCGATATACCACTCTGGTACCTTATTGGCCTTCATAGCTTCGATATAGCTATTGCGTTCCTCTTCGGAAATCTTGAGCCACAAGCCCTTACGTACCCGTTCCATGATAGTAAAGGCCATCTTAGGTTCAAGACCCGCATGCATGAGGTAAACCATGATGTCGTCCCGACAACCGATAACAGTCGATAGATCCGCTATTCCTTGCTTGATCAAATCTTGGGCATTTCCCAACCACACATCGGTACCGTGGGACAAACCAGACAGCTGAAGCAATTCTGCAAAAGTCGTCGGATGGGTTTCATCGACCATCCCACGTACAAAGTTAGTTCCAAATTCTGGAATCCCCAGCATACCTGTCGGCGTTCCGATTTGTTCAGGAGTCACACCTAGCACATCAGTCCCAGAAAAGAGGGCCATTACGCCTTCGTCATCCATAGGAATTTCATTAGGGTCAATCCCAGACAAGTCCTGGAGTTTTCGAATCATGGTCGGATCATCATGTCCCAGCACATCAAGTTTGAGGACGTTCTCATCGATATCGTGGAAGTTAAAGTGAGTTGTCTGCCATTCAGCCGTTACATCATCCGCTGGATACTGGACAGGCGTAAAATCATAGACATCCATGTAGTTAGGAATAACAACGATTCCCCCCGGGTGTTGACCTGTCGTCCGCTTGACACCAGCTGCACCTTGAGCTAGGCGTTCCACCTCTGCATCACGATAAAACTTGCCATAATCTCTCTCGTAACCCTTGACAAATCCATAGGCAGTCTTGGCAGCCACCGTACCAACCGTTCCTGCGCGAAAGGCATATTCCTCACCAAAGATATCACGTACATCCAAGTGGGCACTAGGCTGATCTTCTCCCGAAAAGTTCAAGTCAATATCGGGAACCTTGTCCCCATCAAAACCGAGGAAGGTCTCGAAAGGAATATCCTGTCCGTTTTTACTTAGTTTGTGACCACATTTAGGACAGTCCTTATTGGGCATATCAAATCCTGAACCGTAAGAACCATCGGTGATAAACTTACTGTACTGACACTGACCACAGATATAGTGAGGAGAGAGAGGATTGACCTCTGTAATCCCAATCATGGTCGCAACGAAACTAGATCCGACAGATCCTCGAGAACCCACCAAGTAACCCCGTTCATTGGAACGTTGCACCAGCATCTGGGAAGCCAGATAAATCACGGCAAATCCATTCCCCAGAATAGAGGTTAGTTCTTTTTCAATCCGCAAATCAACGATATCTGGCAGTGGATTTCCATAAATCTCAAAAGCTTTCTTATAGGTCAACTCAGCAACTGTTTCTTCAGCCTTGTCGATGAAAGGCGTGTACAAGTCACCCTTAACAACCTCAACGGGTTCAAAGATTTCTGCCAAGGCATTGGTGTTTTCAATGACCAATTTGCGAGCTAATTCCTCTCCCAAAAAGGCAAATTCATCCAACATCTCATTGGTTGTTCGAAAATGAGCCTTTGGCAAAGGAGCTGGTTGGGCATGCTCCCCATGACCGATGGTTCGGTTAATCATAGCCCCTTGGCCCAAACTACGGACGATAATTTCGCGGTAAATCTCTTCTTCTGGTTCGATATAGTGGACATTTCCCGTAGCCAAAACGGGCTTGCCAAGACGGTCGCCGACCTCTATCAAACTCTTGATAATGGTCTGGAGTTCCTCCATATCCTTGACCTGCTCCTTGGCGATCAATGGCGCATAGATCGCTGGTGGCATGATCTCAATAAAGTCATAATACTTGGCCACCTCAACCGCCGCATCCACACCTTGGGAAACGACTGCATCAAAAACTTCACCTTCAGAGCAAGCTGAACCTAAAATCAAACCTTCTCGATGGGCATCTAGAACCGTTCTCGGAATCCGTGGTACCCCTTCAAAGTACTTGGTATTGGACAAGGAAACCAGCTTAAAGATATTTTTTAGACCTATCTGATTCTTGACATAAATGGTCGCATGTTTAATCCGAGCTTTTTTATAAGAGTCTGGACTAATCAAATCAATGTTTAGTCTACCCAAGTCGGTCACACCATGTTTTTCTGCCACCTCTTTGATAAAGATGAAAAGTAGACGACCAGTAGCTTCCGCATCGTAGTTGGCCATGTGGTGATGTTCTAGGGCCACACCAAAACGCTTGGTCAAAGGCCCCAAACCATGACGTTTATACTCAGGATAGAGGTTTCTAGCAAACTCCAGCGTATCAATAACTGGCTGACTAATCTTTGGCAGACCATGACGCTCATAATTGGCATTCATAAAGCCAACGTCAAAGGTCGCATTGTGGGCAACTAGAACCGTATCCTTACAAAATTCTTGGAATTCTTGTAAAACTTGTTCTAGTGGTTTGGCATTTTTGACATGATCATCTGTAATTCCAGTCAACTCAGTAGTAAAGGCTGACAAGGGATGCCCGGGATTGATAAATTCATCAAATTCGGCAATGACATTCCCCTTGTACATCTTAGAGGCTGCAACCTGAATCAAGTCATTATAGATGGCTGATAGACCCGTTGTTTCCACGTCAAAGACCACATAGGTCGCTTCTGACAAGTCCATCTCCACTTCGTTATAGACGATAGGGACACGGTCCTCCACGATATTGGCTTCCATTCCATAGATTAGCTGGATTCCTGCTTTCTTAGCCGCCTTATAGCCGTGTGGGAAGGATTGAACATTCCCGTGGTCGGTGATGGCAACCGCATTGTGTCCCCACTTAGCAGCTGTCGCAACGATTTCTTCAACCTCTGGCAGAGCATCCATGGTCGACATATTAGTATGAGCATGAAACTCAACCCGACACTCACCTTCTGGCATCAAATCCTTCCGCTCATAGTGAACAACTTCCTGCACATCCTGCACGTTCATAGTCAAATCGCGTGTGAAGTTATTCATCTCCACATTCCCACGCACTCGGAGCCAAGAATTTTTCTTAATTAGATCAAACTTCTGGGCCTCTTCCTCGTTCTTAACCCACTTTTGCATAGAAAAACTTGAAGTGTAGTCCGTCATTTTAAAGTTGATCAAAACACGCCCTGTTCTGGTCACTTTTTGCTCCACATCAAAAACAACCCCTTCGAAGACCAGACGATTTTCCTCCGTCGTCACTTCGATCATAGGAGTAATCTCTGCCTTGTCCAGCTTGGGTTTAGCTGCAGCTTTTTTAGCTTGAAAATCAAAGGCTGGTTTCTCTTCCGCTGGAGGTGGCGCCATCTGTTCGAGTTGTTCCATAGCACGAAGCGCTTCCTCATTGGCAGCTTGAACAATCTGCTCATTTTCAGCATGAAAGGCTTCCTCTTGCTCTTGGGTCAGGACATCATTTTTCTCTACTTGACAGTTAAAAATTGGAAAACCAAACTTCTCAAGTTGTTTGGCTAAATTAGGAAGATGATTCTTCTTAAAGTGTTCCTTATCAATCGCCTCGGAACCTTCGATAAAGAGTTGATTGCCCTCAGCACGAACTTGCAGATTTTGATAAAGGGACTTAAATCCTTGACTAGAACATGGCCCTTCAGAAAAAGCCTCTCTGTAATAGGCCTGCAAGAGTTGATTTGAAAATTCTTGAGACAGAGTCTTGATTGCGAAAACAGCTTTATTGCCTGTCTTAGAAAATTCTTCGCTCAAACCTTTCCTTAATTCTAAAAAAATTTCAATCGGTAAAATATTAGAAAATACGAAATGAAACTCCCATACCTTACTAATTTTATGAACTACAACTCGCTCAATATCAGCCTGTGCCAAAGCAGGAGCCTGTCTCATTTCAGCAGGCATTCCCAGTTGATTCATCAAAATTTCAAAACTATTTGACATTCATTTTCCTCACATTATTCTTCTACTATTTTACCATATTTAGAGGTATTTTCTAAAGACAAAAGGAAGCCACTAAGTGACTTCCTTCTAGAGTGAGAACTGATTAGTCTTCACCTTTGTTTTTCTTAATGATTTCTTCTTGTACTGACTTAGGTACGTCTTCGTAGTGGTCAAATACCATCATGAATGTACCACGTCCTTGAGATGCAGAACGAAGAACTGTTGCGTAACCGAACATTTCAGCAAGTGGAACATAAGCACGAACGATTTGGCTGTTACCGTGTGCTTCCATACCATCTACACGTCCACGACGAGCAGTTACGTGTCCCATAACATCACCAAGGTTTTCTTCTGGAACAGTGATTGTTACAAGCATCATTGGCTCAAGGATAGCTGGTTGTGCTGATTTGGCAGCTTCTTTAAGGGCAAGTGAAGCCGCGATCTTGAAGGCAGTTTCAGATGAGTCGACATCGTGATATGAACCATCGTAAAGTTTAGCTTTAACGTCAACCATTGGGTAACCTGCAAGAACACCGTTAGCCATAGATTCTACCAAACCTTTTTCAACCGCTGGGATAAATTCACGAGGAACCACACCACCGACGATTGCGTTTTCGAATTCGAATCCTTTACCTTCTTCGTTTGGAGTAAATTCAATCCATACATCACCGAATTGACCTTTACCACCAGACTGACGTTTGAAGAATCCACGTGCTTGAGTAGAAGCGCGGAATGTTTCACGGTATGATACTTGAGGAGCACCTACGTTCGCTTCAACTTTGAACTCACGACGCATACGGTCAACAAGGACGTCAAGGTGAAGTTCACCCATACCAGAGATAACTGTTTCACCAGTTTCAACGTTTGTTTCAACGCGGAATGTTGGATCTTCTTCAGCCAATTTTTGAAGGGCAATACCCATCTTGTCTTGGTCAGCTTTAGATTTTGGCTCAACCATCAATTGGATAACTGGTTCTGGAACGTTGATTGACTCAAGGATGATTTTAGCTTTTTCATCTGTCAATGAGTCACCAGTTGTAGTATCTTTCAAACCAACGGCAGCAGCGATATCACCTGAGTAAACAGTGTCGATTTCTTGACGGCTGTTAGCGTGCATTTGAAGGATACGTCCGATACGTTCACGTTTACCTTTAGAAGTGTTCAATACGTAAGAACCTGATTGAAGAACACCTGAGTACACACGGAAGAATGTCAAACGACCTACGAATGGGTCAGTCATGATCTTGAAGGCAAGAGCTGCAAATGGCTCTTCGTCAGATGCTGGACGAGTTTCTTCAGCGTCTGTATCTGGGTTAATACCTTTGATTGCTGGGATGTCAAGTGGGCTTGGAAGGTAGTCAATAACCGCATCAAGCATCAATTGAACACCTTTGTTCTTGAAGGCAGAACCACACAATACTGGGAAGAATTCAACGTTGATAGTCGCTTTACGGATACCAGCTTTCAATTCTTCGTTAGTGATTTCTTCACCTTCAAGGTATTTCATCATCAATTCTTCGTCAGTTTCAGCAACTGCTTCAACCAATTTTTCACGATATTCTTGTGCTTGGTCAAGGTATTCAGCTGGAATATCTTCTTCAAGGATATCTGTACCAAGGTCGTTCGTATAGATTTCAGCTTTCATCTTGATCAAGTCGATGATACCACGGAAGTCATCTTCAGAACCAATTGGCAATTGGATTGGGTGTGCATTTGCTTGAAGACGATCGTGAAGTGTGCTTACAGAGTAAAGGAAGTCAGCACCGATTTTGTCCATTTTGTTGGCAAATACGATACGTGGAACTCCATACTCAGTTGCTTGACGCCAAACTGTTTCAGTTTGAGGCTCAACACCTGATTGTGAGTCAAGAACGGTAACCGCACCATCCAATACACGAAGAGAACGTTGTACTTCGATTGTGAAGTCCACGTGTCCTGGTGTGTCGATGATGTTTACGCGGTGGTTGTTCCATTGAGCTGTTGTTGCAGCAGATGTGATAGTGATACCACGCTCTTGCTCTTGCTCCATCCAGTCCATTTGTGACGCACCTTCGTGAGTTTCACCGATTTTGTGGATTTTACCAGTGTAGTAAAGAATACGCTCAGTAGTTGTTGTTTTACCAGCATCGACGTGAGCCATGATACCGATATTACGAGTTTTTTCAAGTGAAAATTCGCGTGCCATGAGGTTTGTTTCTCCTATTTATTTTTGATTTCTATTCTATTATAACACGATTTTAATAAAAACGGATAGGCAGGACCTACCCGTTCTCAATGTTTTCATGCTATTGTTGGTTTCAACTTACGAGCTGGTAAGTTGAGTTATAGCTAATACTAATCGATTTAGCTAATTTGAACCCGGGCTAAAAGCTTGGAAAATAGATAAGCTCTCCTAGAATCTTCGATTCTTCGTCAAGCTTCCTAATTTTCAGTCGCTTTTTTAACGCCCTTAGTATCTTAATCTTACCAACGGAAGTGTGCGAATGCACGGTTAGCTTCAGCCATACGGTGAGTGTCTTCACGTTTCTTAACAGCTGCACCAGTGTTGTTAGCAGCATCCAAGATTTCTTTTGCAAGACGGTCTTGCATTGTGTGTTCACCACGAAGACGAGCGATTGTTACCAACCAACGAAGTCCAAGTGTTGTACGACGTTCTGGACGAACTTCAACTGGGACTTGGTAGTTAGAACCACCAACACGACGTGCACGTACTTCAAGTACAGGCATGATGTTTTCCATAGCTGTTTCAAATACTTCAAGAGCATCGTTGCCAGTAGCTTCTTTGATTTGCTCAAAAGCACCGTAAACGATTGAAGCAGCTGTACCACGTTTACCATCAAGCATAACGCGGTTGATAAGACGAGTAACTAATTGTGAATTGTAAAGCGGATCTGGCAATACGTCACGTTTTGGAGCTCTATTTTTACGACTCATTTCTCTTTATCCCCTTTCCTTATGCTTTTGGACGTTTAGTACCGTATTTAGAACGGCCTTGTTTACGATCGTTAACACCTGCAGTATCAAGTGCACCGCGGACGATATGGTAACGTACCCCTGGAAGGTCTTTTACACGTCCACCACGAAGAAGAACCACGCTGTGCTCTTGCAAGTTGTGTCCGATACCTGGGATGTAGGCAGTAACTTCGATAAGGTTGCTCAAACGTACACGAGCAAATTTACGAAGGGCTGAGTTAGGTTTTTTAGGTGTCATTGTTCCAACACGAGTTGCAACACCACGTTTTTGTGGTGAAGAAACGTTTGTTTGAACTTTTTTATGACTGTTGTAACCAACGTTCAAAGCTGGTGATTTAGATTTTTCTACTTTTGATTTACGCGGTTTGCGAACCAATTGGTTAATTGTAGGCATCTACATTCTCCTGTGTTTTTTTATTTTTGGTGATGATACACTTGGTGACAGCTATCATCTGTGTGTACTTTTGCAACATTTGTCAGCACGTCCCTGTACACTCTTGAGAGACCAAAAGTAAAAAGTACCGTCTATTATTGTAACAAAATTTTCCCTTGGTTGTCAAGATATTTTTCTTTTTTATTCTTAATTTTAGCTCTTTTGTAGTGCTCCCTAAAAAAAGAAAAAGGAGGAATTCCTCCCTCCTAAAGTTAGTATTGTTCCATTCAATCCCATCAATTTTAGCACATAATAGTTTTCGAGATATGATAGTATCACAACCAACCAGATTCTTTTGCGATATTAGCTGCCTCTGTTCGATTACCAGCATCTAGTTTCGAAAGAATATTGGTGACATAGTTTCGGACTGTTCCGTTTGATAAATAAAGTTGATCTGCAATTTCTTGGTTAGAGAAGCCCTGAGCGACTCCCTTTAAAACTGAGAGTTCTTGCTCCGTTAATGGATTGGGATGCGTCATCACCACTTCCATCAATTCAGGCGAATACTCCTTGCGTCCCTCTAGGACGGTGTGCAAGGTTTGCATGAGGTCTGCAATGTTTCTTTCTTTTAATACATAAGCATCTACTCCAGCCTTGACCGCACGTTCAAAATACCCAGAACGCTTGAAGGTCGTCACCACAACCACCTTTGTTTCTAGATTTTCTGCTCGTATCCACTCCAAGACTTCAAGACCTGTCTTCACAGGCATCTCTACATCAAGAATGGCAATATCTACGAACTCTTTTTCTAAGAGTTGGATTGCTTCTTGCCCATTCTTGGCTTGTAAGACAGACTCTACATCTGCTTGAAAGGCAAGCAACTGGCACATGGCATCTCGCAACATACTTTGATCTTCTGCGACTAATACTTTCATCTATTTTCTCTCCTTATAAGGTAGTCGAACCTGAACTTCTGTCGGTTGTTTCCAACTAATTAGCTTTACTTCTCCCGAAAATGGAAGAACACGATCTTGAACTGTATGGAGCTCATCCCCGCTTATAGAGGCAAAGCCACAGCCATCATCTCTCACTGTTAGAATGAGTTCTTTCTCTGTCCGTTCTAATTTTAAGTAGACTTTAGACGCATTGGCATGTTTGATGATATTGGTTACTAACTCAAGCAAAATCATGGAAGCCGTTGACTCCAATTCCTGAGTAAGGCTAGCAGTATCTAGTTGATTAGCCGTTTCCACCTCAATTCCAGCAATTTCCAGCATCTTCTTAACAGTCTCAAGCTCTGAAGCTAGGGTTCGTGATTTCAGATTTTCCACAATGGTTCGCACTTCATTCATAGAATCCTTGCTGATCTGGTGAATTTCTTTTAATTCCTTTTCCACCTGTGGATAAGCCTCCATCTGAAACAACTGCAGGGCCAGATCTGTTTTGACACTCAGCATAGCAAAGGTATGTCCCAAGCTATCATGCAAATCCTGACCGATACGACTACGTTCATTTTCAGCTAACAAGAGATTTATCTGGGCATTTTGCTTGGCCTGCGCTTCTTTCAAATCCTCTACAATACGAATCCGAACCAAACCAAAAGTCATCAAATCGACAAAAGCAAGAATTACAAGTAGATAGAATAGAAACCCAACTTCGATTCTCTGAATAATCAACAGTTGCCCCACCACAAGCACTTGAGCAAGGAGAAAAGTCCGGACATGTAAAGAATTAAAACTACGTACGCCAAAATGATAAATTAAGAGATTGGAAAGGAAAAAGAAGAACCAGATATAATTTACAGCAACAAAGGCGGTGTTCCCAGCTACATAGACCAGCATGATGCCCCAGAAAAGCCAAGATAGGCGCTGATTCTTAGTTGTTAAAACACCCAAATACGCCACTACAAATAGAATATCAATCAATAAATGCCAGACAGCAAGCTCCCCAATCACTACAGGAAGGATGGGAAAAACCATAAAAATCAAACTGGCCCAATACATATAGTCTATGCTCTTCAGTCTTTCAAGCATTAAGCATTCTCCTTATGACCTTGAAGGTAAATGGTCAAACCAAACAAAACTGCTGAAAAAACAAGTAGATAAACTGTGGCTGATAAATTGATGCCACCCTCATTTAAGAAGGTCTTGATCAATTCCATCAACTGATAGCTTGGTAGACGCTTCCCGATTGCTTGCATCCAGTCTGGAAATAAAGAGACGGGCATCCAGAGTCCGCCTAAAACAGCCAAGCCAAAGTAAAGAAGATTGCCTACAACAGACATCAACTGACTAGTTGGTAGGAGAGTCAAGGCCAAACCAAGGGCTACAAAAGCTACACTTCCTACTATCAGCAAAAGCGCAGCCCCAATCCAGTTTCCAAGAGACATGTCCACACCTCTTACAAAATGTCCAACTGAGAAAACCACCAAGATTGAAACCAAATAATCAACCATCATACTTGTTATCTTTGATAGATAATATTCTACCATATTTACAGGGCTATGACGTAATATTTTCTGCCAGTTGTTGATCTTGTCGGTATGTAAAACAACTGGGAATGAAAAGATAGCGGTAGACATCATGGAAAAAGCCGTCATGGAGATGAGGTAGTCGCGCATAAAATTCGCTGGTCCACCTGGTGTGTCCTGGTACATGCCTGAAAAGAATAAATAAAAGGCTGTCGGCATCCCTACTGACAAAAGATAATAGACTAATTGCCGTTTGGTCAATAGAAATTCTATCTTATTTAATGCGATCCATCGTTTCATCTTAGTCATCTCCCTTTTGTGTTTCTTCAAAGATTGTGTCTAGCAAACTACGGTTATTAACTTCGATTTCTTGTATGCTACATCCTGCTTGAACTAACAGTTGCCAAAAAACATTTGCCTCTCGTGTGACTACTTGCAGAGCATCTTGTTTTTGTACCCAGTTTTCAACCAAGTTAGACTGCTCAATGACTTCCTTGTATGTTAGAGGAAGGATAAAATGCTTTTCAATTCCCTCACTACGCATGGCTAGAGGCGTCGTATCACGAATCAACTCTCCCTTATTCAAGACCAAAATCCGGTCAGCTGTATGCTCTACCTCTTCGATATAATGGGACGAATAGAGAATGGTGACGCCCTGCGCTTTTAAGTCCTGAACAATTTCCCAAAAACGTTGACGGGTAGAGGTATCCATGGCAGCAGTTGGCTCATCTAAAAAGACAAGCTTTGGTCGCCCAATCAAAGTCAAGACAAAAGAGAAGAGACGCTTTTGCCCACCTGACAATTTTTCTGCAAATTGCTCTTTCTGTTGCTGGTCAAACTGCAATAGTTGATCGATTTCCTGGTTGCTCAAGGGATTTGGATAGATACATTGAAAGAAAGCAATCAACTCTTTAACTTTTAATTTCTGAACAATTACATTCTCTTGAGGGAGGTAGGATCTTGTGTAGTCTAACTTAGAGCTCGTTACTGGTAAGCCTTGTATAGATACTTGACCGCTAGTAACCAGTTTATCTCCCAATAAACAGTCCAGTAGCGTGGTCTTCCCAGCACCATTTGGACCAATCAAAGCGACACATTCACCTTCAGCTACCTCAAAGGAAATATCCGTCAAAATAGCCTTGCCCTTGATGCTTTTATGTAAGCCTTGTACCTTAATCATGTTCATGATATTCTCCTTTCAGCCATTCCATCCCCATCGGAAAGGCGATAAAAATCATAAATCCTAGTTCCCAGGCACCTCGGATGAATTGGTGAAGGAAGGCTTGATCAAACCAACCTGTAAACATTTCTACCAACCATACCCCTAGTGACAGGCCGATAAAGAAATAGATGATCCCTCTCTTCATTCCTCAAACTCCTTTTTCACATCTCTGACTAATGTCAAACCTTCTCTAACAAGCCAAGACATCATTCCAAAGCCAGCAAAGACCTCCCAAGGAAAATGGTAGAAACCCTCATCCAATCCCGAAAATATGAGATAGGTCATAACTCCTGCTACTACTAAACTCACTGCGATAATCATTTTATTTCTCATCACTTCTTCCTCCATTTTATACTTCAATTATAGTCTTTTGAAATCAGAGGAGATAGAAGCTTCTGTCACTAGAAAATATGACAAATGTCATAAAAAATTCTGTTTAAAAGAATCAAGAAACATTACACAACAAAACACGGGTAGAAAAGAATCTATAGTTCCTTCCGTCAAAGTGATATCAAATTTAGACTATAACGTAAATTAATACTCATTTAAAATCAAAAGACCAGAAATTTTCATCCCATAAGCACATATATTATACATTGCTCCAAAAAATTTTTTATTGCTTTCTTAAAAATTAGTAAGATTTATAAAATCCCTTGAATTCAATGTGTATACCTACACGACAGTATTTAATAAAAAATCTAGGAACAAAAAACAATACTATAATTTTAATAGAATATCATTTTATAAAATGAATTACTGATACCTAAAAAAGAGAGAACCAAACTGATTCTCCCTTAAGGTAAATAATATGGGCTCTATAATATTTGTAGTGGGTAAATCCCCTATGGATATTATGGAGCCTATTTTGTTGTAGAAAAAAGTCCCATATCATCTATAATGAAAAGCGACCAAACCATCATTAGAAAGATTCATATGGAACAATTACATTTTATCACAAAACTACGAGACATTAAAAACCCTAATATTCAAATTATAGATATCATCAATAGGGATTCCCACAAAGAAATCATTGCTAAATTGGATTATGAGGCTCCATCTTGCCCTGATTGCGGGAGTCAAATGAAGAAATATGACTTTCAAAAATCTTCTAAAATTCCTTACCTTGAAACTACTGGTATGCCTGCTAGAATTCTCCTTAGAAAACGTCGTTTCAAGTACTATCATTGCTCTAAAATGATGGTGGTTGAGACTTCTATCATCAAGAAGAATCATTAAATTCCTCGTATTATCAACCAAAAAATTGCGCAAAAGTTGATTGAAAAGACTTCTATGACCGATATTGCCCATCAGCTTTCCATCTCAACTTCAACTATTATTCGCAAGCTCAATGATTTTCACCTTGAGCATGATTTTTCTCGCCTTCCTGAGATTATGTCTTGGAACGTTGAAACAGTCAGGGGAGTGACTGTTTCAATCGGGAGATGGAGATGAGTTTCATTGCGCAAGGTTTTGAAAAGCTCAATATCATCACTGTTCTTGAAGGTAGAACACAAGCTGTCATTCGTAATCACTTTCTTCGCTACGATAGAGCTGTTCGTTGTCAGGTGAAAATCATTACTATAGATATGTTTAGCCTTTACTATGACTTGGCTAAACAGCTTTGCTTTCGAATTTCTAAGCTCAGGCTGAAACAGTCTCCCAGTCTGTTTCACTCCCAAATGCTAAAATCGTTATAGATCGTTTCCATATTGTCCAACACTTGAGCCGTGCTATAAGTCATATGCGTGTCCAAATCATGAATCAGTTTGAGCGAAAATCTCATGAATACAAGGCTATCAAGCGCTACTGGAAACTCATCAAACAGGATAGTCGTAAACTCAGCGATAAACGTTTTTATCGTCCTACTTTTCGCATGCACTTGACCAATAAAGAGATTCTAGACAAGATTCTGAGTTATTCAGAAGACTTGAAACGCCACTATGAACTCTATCAACTCTTGCTTTTTCACTTTCAGAATAAAAAACCAGAGAAATTTTTCGGACTCATTGAGGACAATCTGAATCAGGTTCATCCTCTCTTTCAGACTGTCTTTAAAACCTTTCTAAAGGATAAAGAAAAAATCGTCAATGCCCTTCAACTACCCTATTCTAACGCCAAACTGGAAGCGACTAATAATCTCATCAAACTTATCAAGCACAATGCCTTTGGTTTTCGAAACTTTGAAAACTCCAAAAAACGGATTTTTATCGCTCTGAACATCAAAAAAGAAAGGACGAAATTTGTCCTTTCTCAATCTTAGCTTTTCTTCAACTAACTATAGTTAGAAAGAGCTAAAATTTTAAAAAAAGAGTTATAAACTCTCATTAAAACGGAGAATAAGGGATTCGAACCCTTGCGCCAGTTACCCGACCTAACGATTTAGCAAACCGTCCTCTTCAGCCTCTTGAGTAATTCTCCAATTAATGGGCACGAGTGGACTCGAACCACCGACCTCACGCTTATCAGGCGTGCGCTCTAACCACCTGAGCTACGCGCCCAAGTTAAAAACTTGGTAATTTGAACAAAGTTCAAAGCGGGTGACGAGAATCGAACTCGCGACAACAGCTTGGAAGGCTGTAGTTTTACCACTAAACTACACCCGCATACATACTATTAATAAAAATGGCGCGAGACGGAATCGAACCGCCGACACATGGAGCTTCAATCCATTGCTCTACCAACTGAGCTACCGAGCCTTATTGCGGGAGCAGGATTTGAACCTACGACCTTCGGGTTATGAGCCCGACGAGCTACCGAGCTGCTCCATCCCGCGTTAATAAAAAGGAGGATGTGGGATTCGAACCCACGCACGCTTTTACACGCCTGACGGTTTTCAAGACCGTTCCCTTCAGCCGGACTTGGGTAATCCTCCATACTATTCAAATGGACCTTGTAGGACTTGAACCTACGACCACTCGGTTATGAGCCGAGAGCTCTAACCAGCTGAGCTAAAGGTCCAACAAGATCTTTATAGCGGCGAAGGGGATCGAACCCCCGACCTCCCGGGTATGAACCGGACGCTCTAGCCAGCTGAGCTACACCGCCA